>CANQSN010000008.1 GCA_947626505.1 uncultured Lachnospiraceae bacterium | reverse complement strand
TCTTGACGCAGAGGAATCTTTATAAGAACAGAAAATCTTGACATTAACATATAATTGTAATACTATTGCCATAGTTGTGCATAAACGTGAATTTATCAGATGGAGAAGACTTTAATCTGCTAAAGCAGACTTGAAGTTTGCGCCAGGAAAAGAAAAAATATAGGGTAGTTCACATGGCATTACAAATATAGAGAGAGGTAAGAATAATGGCGAAGGACAAAAAATTAGTAGAAGCAATCACTTCAATGGAGGAGGATTTTGCACAGTGGTATACAGATGTGGTCAGAAAAGCAGACCTTATTGATTATACCAGCGTAAAAGGATGTATGGTGCTTAAACCGGCTGGATATGCCATATGGGAGCTTATTCAAAGGCAGTTGGACGACCGATTTAAAGAGGCGGAGGTAGAAAATGTATATCTTCCAATGTTCATTCCCGAAAGCCTTCTGCAGAAGGAAAAGGACCATGTAGAGGGATTTGCGCCGGAGGTGGCTTGGGTAACGCATGGAGGATTAAATGAATTGGAGGAGCGTATCTGTGTGCGTCCAACCTCTGAGACCTTGTTCTGTGACTTCTATAAGAATGATATACAGTCCTATAGAGATTTGCCAAAGATATATAACCAGTGGTGTTCGGTTGTAAGATGGGAAAAGGAGACAAGACCGTTTCTGCGCTCGCGCGAGTTTTTGTGGCAGGAGGGGCACACCGCTCATGCTGATGCAAAGGAGGCAGAGGAGCGCACTGAGCAGATGCTGAATCTTTATGCAGATTTCTGTGAAGAAGTATTGGCAATGCCTGTTATACGCGGTAAGAAAACGGAAAAGGAGAAGTTTGCCGGAGCGTTGTCAACCTATACAATAGAGGCGTTAATGCATGACGGTAAAGCGCTGCAATCGGGAACAAGCCATAATTTTGGCGATGGATTTGCAAAGGCGTTTGATATTCAGTATACGGATAAGGATAACAAATTAAAATATGTGCACCAGACTTCATGGGGCATGAGCACTAGGTTAATCGGCGGAATTATTATGGTACATGGAGACGATTCCGGTTTGGTGCTGCCGCCTATGGTGGCTCCTACCCAAGTTGTTGTAGTTCCCGTTATGCAGAAGAAAGAGGGCGTGCTTGAAAAGGCGAGGGAGATTACAGCTTCATTATCCTGTTTCAGGGTTAAGCTTGACGATTCCGATAAAAGTCCGGGGTGGAAGTTTGCCGAAGCAGAGATGAGGGGTATTCCTGTACGCGTGGAGATTGGGCCAAAGGATATTGAAGCAGGACAGGCGGTATTGGTGCGCAGAGACACCAGAGAAAAATATATAACGCCTATTGACGATATACAAAAAAAGGTGGCGGAGTTATTGTCTGAGATTCAAAAGGATATGTATAATCGGGCTTTAGCGCACAGAGAGGAAAATACCCACGAAGCAAGGAGCTGGGATGAATTTAACAATATCATCACTACAAAGCAGGGCTTTATCAAGGCAATGTGGTGCGGGGATACTGCATGTGAAGAAGCGATTAAAGAAAAGACAGGAGCTTCTACAAGGTGTATGCCATTTGAGCAGGAGCAATTAAGCGATGTGTGCGTGCATTGCGGTAAGCCGGCAAAGACTATGGTGTATTTTGGCAGGGCATATTAGCATATTGGAATAAATTGGAATTTAAAAGTTGTTTGATATTTAATCTTTTGTATTGTGAAAAATGTGTGTTCATGGTATATTAAAAATACTGATGACAGCGGACTGCCACACCGCATTTTATCATTTAAGAGCATATAGCAATTATGGTGGCTCATTTAAGAAAGGAGAAAAGAATGAAAAGAACGACAAAAAAATTAAGCCAATTATTGGTTTTAGCATTGCTGACAGTTATGATGTGTATAGGTGCATCGGCTGCAGGCAGTGTTACCGGCTTGAAGCAGACAGAGTGGAGGGATACCAGTGTAAGTATACAGTGGGATTTATATCCGGGAGCAAATCGCTATGCTATTTATATTGGAACTACGCCTGATAATTGTGAATGTGACGGTAGATACTCATCTGAAACGTCTGATTATATTACAGGCTTGAATCCGGGAAGTTCATATTATGTGAAAATAAAAGCATATAAAGGTTGGGGTTCTGAAGCTAAGGAAGCAGAGGCGTTAGGGTGGTCTGAGCCATTTCAGGTATCAACTCTTCCAGCAGAGCCTGCGGAGCCTGCTAATTTTAAATGGCTTGATTCAACAGCGACAACGGTAACGTTAGGATGGGATCCGATTGCTAATGTGTCAGGATATGAAGTGTATAGATATATTTCATATGATAATGAACCGGTAGTAGCGGATATTCCAGCCGGCTCGACTGTCGCTGTAGTTAATCAGGAAAAGGCCAGCAGTGCGTCGTATTTTGTCCGAGCTTATGTAACCGGTCAGAATGGCACAAGGGTATATAGCAGCAGTTCTTCCAGTGCAAGCGCAAGTACAGTTCCTGGCAGGATATTAACGTCGCAGTTCGGTATTACATATGTATGGAACGGTCTTAAAAGAGTGGAATTTGGCGTAGCTCAGACTCCTGCCAATGCAGATGGAGTTCAGATTGTTGCCACTACAATGAAGGGCAATAAAAAGGTGATGGACAGTTTAAAGTCCGATGAGATTGCATTTGGCACTATCAAAAAGAAGGGAGTAAAGTACAGAGCAAGGGCATATGTTGACATTAACGGAGTTAAGAAGTATGGCCCATGGAGTACATACCGTTATTTTGCAATACCAAACGCCCAGAGCAAATCTAAAAATAAGAGAATTACTGTGACATGGAATAAGATTGATGTAGCTTCTAAGTATACAGTATATATTTCAAAGAACAGCGATTCCGGATACAAGAAGTATGGAACTTATGGCAAGAAGTCCAATTCCTGCACGATTACCAAGTTTGGTAAGAAAAAGCTTAAAGGCGGAGAAACCTATTATATAAGAGTGGTTCCTACTCTTAAGGTTGGCAAAAAGACGAAAAAGAGTCAGGTGTACACAAATATTAGCCAGTATATATCGCGCTATTAATGATAAGTGAAGTGTTTTATAATATGTCCCCTGTTTTTTAACAGGGGACATATTGGTTGCTGAAAGAATTTGTAAGCTTCTTTTTATTGAACTATAATGCAAAAAAGGGTATAATTAAGTGGGTTTTTATCAGTAATCCGTTGGGGGTGTGTGATGGAACAAAAGGAAAGGTTTAGCGAAGGGGTTCATATTGCTATTCCTAAAGCGGCGGCGTATATATTAGATACATTACATAGTGCGGGGTATGAAGCGTATGTGGTGGGCGGCTGCGTAAGGGATTCGCTGCTTAACCGTATGCCTGATGATTGGGATATTACCACCAATGCAAAGCCTTCGGAAGTAAAAGAGCTTTTTAAAAGAACGATTGATACCGGCATTCAGCATGGAACAGTTACAGTTATGCTTGACAAGACAGGGTATGAGGTTACAACCTATAGGGTTGATGGCAAGTATGAGGGACATCGTCGTCCGGCTGGGGTTACGTTTACTTCCAGTCTTAAAGAGGACATGCTTAGGCGGGATTTTACAATAAATGCAATGGCATATAATGAGGAGGAGGGACTTGTTGATTACTTTGACGGGCGCAAGCATTTAGCGAAACGTCTTATTTGCTGCGTCGGTAATCCGCTTGAGAGATTTGACGAGGATGCTTTGCGTGTGCTAAGAGCCATGCGTTTTGCTGCGCAGCTTGATTTTACCATTCATGCCGATACGTTGAGCGCCATGAAGGAAAACGCTTTGTATTTAAGGGATGTAAGTGCGGAACGGATTTGCGTGGAGCTTACGAAACTATTGTTGTCGGATAACCCGGAGATGCTTTTAACGATAGGAATGCCATGCGGAATTATAGATATAGTCCTTCCTGAGCTTAGTGAGATGCTTAAAACTCCTCAGAATAATCCGCACCATTGTTACAATGTCGGGGAACATTGCGTTAAGGCGGCCTCCTATATAGAAAAGGATGTTGTTCTTAGATGGGCGGCGCTGCTGCATGATATTGGAAAACCTCTTGTGAAAACAGTTGACGAGGAGGGCGTCGACCATTTCTATAATCATGGCGCTTTAGGAGCGCCATTGGCGGAGAACGTACTGCGCAGGCTTAAATTTGATAACAATACGATAAAATCAGTAAGAGAGCTTATATATTGGCACGATTACAGTTGGGGTGAAAAAATCAGTACAAAGCAGGTTAGAAAAGTTAGCGCAAGGATTGGCAGCCGGTATATGGAAAAGCTTTTTTCACTGCAAAAGGCAGACGTTTTAGCGCAGAGTGATTTTCTTAAACAGGAAAAGCTTGCTTTGTTGGAGGAGGTAAAAGAGAGATATCAGGAGATTTTAAGTAAGAAGCAATGTATCAGCATTTCCGGTCTGGCGTTAAACGGAAAGGATTTAATGGCGTTGGGAGTTAAGCCCGGTAAAGCTATGGGGGAGCTTTTGAAACAGCTTTTAGAGCAGGTCTTAGAGAATCCGGAGTATAATACCAAAGAGTGTCTGACCAATTTAGTATTACAAAAAATAAAGGAGTGACGAAGTGATGAAGAGATATCAAAGAGTAATTGCAGCGTTATTATTAGCGGGAATGGTGGCGCAGCCCTTTGCAGGAGTTGTGCTTTCAAAGGCAGAGGTAAGTAAAGAGCCGGCGTCAAGTAATGCCAGCGGCGATGGGCAATCAAAAGATGAAGATGTTACAACGCAGGATGAGGCAGCCACAACACAAAGCGCGACAGTTACAACACAAGGCGCAGCAGTCACAACACAAAGCGCGGCAGCTACAACACAGGGCGCGGCAGCCACTACCGAGGCTCCTGTGAACGCAGTAGAAAAAACTTTGGGAAGCGGAGTCGGCGTGGCGCTTATGAATGGCGAGGAGATAGATATAGACATGGATTCAGCCACAGTTGTGTACATACCTGTGCACGTTTCCATGGATGGATATATGACTATTTTAAGAGAAGACGAATCTGATTCACAGGCTAAGCTTTCAATGCTTAGCGAAGACAAGAAAAAATATATCTGTGAGGAGGATACAGTTGAAGCAGATGATGATACAGGCGCATTTGCAGTAAAAAAAGGCAGTTATTTTATTAAAGTTTCGGGAGAACAAAATGCTACCTACACATTAACAGTAGATTTAAAGGCCGGAATAGAGCTTACGTTTGGTAAGAAGAAATCCTTGGTTTTAGGTAAACACAGTTCTTCAAAGTGGTTTTACATGCAATTTAAGGCAGGTAAAACAGGATATCTGAATGTGGAAAACAGGTCGTCTTCAAAGATTTCAGTGGGAATATGCAGCACCAATAAAAAGTCCTTAAGCAAATCTACCTCTCTTTTGGCATATTCAAAGAAAAATAAAAAGGATGGCAAAATAGATGCAGGTTACGGTATTGTAAAGGGGAAAAGCTATCTTTTAAAAGTAAAGGCAAAATCATCAGTAAAGAAAATAACAATAAAAACTACTGTAAAGGGATATTCGTCAGTAGGCTCCAAAAAGCTTCAAAAGGCGTCGGCAATATCTAAAGGCAAGACTGTATATGCCGCTCTTGGCGCAGGGGAGGGCAGCAGTTATTTCCGTTTCAGCAAGACGTCAAGAAGCCGGATGACATTAACTGTTAATACGCTTAAGAATCAGGGAAAACTAAAGCTAAGCCTGTATTATAAGGAGGTGTCAGGAAGGAATAAAGGAAAGATTCTGCCTGTAAAGGTAGGCGGCAAGCAGATTGGCTGGACTCAGGGCAGCGAGAGGGAGAACAAGCTTGATATCCCGTCAGATTGGCCGAACGTAACTTATTATATAAAGGTAAGTCCGCAGTCTAAGGAGGCAAGCGGCGGCTACCGCATTAAAATAAAATAATAATTTTGCAAGCATTTGACATAATGTTATAAATGGAGGAGTGTAATGGATGCATTGGAAACAAGATACAGAAACGGACGCAGGTATATTTTATGGCTGTGCGCAGCAATACTTTGCATGGCGGGAATGACAATTCCGGCTAAAGCAGTGAATTGTGTGATAGATTTAAGCGACAAGGTAGTGCAGACGGATGCAACGGATAATTCCGCTACTATTTCATGGCCATTACAGACAGAAGCTTCAGGATATTATATTTTTCGGGGAGGTTCTTCGGTAATAGAAGCCACGCTTCCAGGCGGCGCAGCGAGTTATACGGTAAGCGACATGTCAGAGAATCAGATTACAAAGATAGTTGTACAGCCATATATTGTGGACGGGGCAACCGGACAGATTGCAACCGGTATAGAAGGCATGGTTCAGGTAAAGACTTTGTCTAAGGTTACAGGGGTTTGTTATGGAGAAGGAGGTTTTGCCTCCAATGGTAAAAGTCTGTCAATCGGATGGGAGACAGCTAGCGCTTCCGACGGATATGAAGCGGTTTTGTATAGCAAAAAAGGAAAAAAACTGCAGACGGTTAATACTGTAGGAGGAAGCAGTAATTCGGCAATATTTACAAAGGCTAACCGCAGCAATGTGTACTATGTAAAAGTGAGATGTTATGTAAGCCTTATGGGAGATTACAAGGCTTATGGTGAAAGCTCGGATAAGTTTTATGCGCTTCCGCAGCCTAAACTCATCTCAAATGAAAATGATGTAAAAATTAACAGCATTCGCTTGAGATGGCAAAAGGTAAAAGGCGCAGACTCTTATACTATCTATGCTTCAAATAATATACACAGTAAGCAGGTCAAGATAGCTACGGTTAAGAAGACTTCTTATACCATGAAGAAAATTAAGAAAAAACCGGTAAATACTCTGAAAAAACCATATTATGTAAGTATTGTTACGAATTCAAACGCGGGCGGTAAACTGAGAAAAGCGGAAAATCAATATTGTACGTTACTTACAATGAAGTTGAGAAATTAATATTAATCCCTTGGGTATTTCCTGAGGGATTTTTTGCATATTTTTGAAACCCTCTCATAAGATAATCATAGAAATCTTTTGTCATGTGAAAATGCAATAGAGGGGGAAAACCATTGGGAAAGTTAGAGGAAATTTTTGATTGCTATGATATTCAGCGGATAAAGGTATTTCGCGGCCGCAAAATGCTTATGTGCGAGGATGCATATGGACAGTGCTATGGGGTATCAGAGTTAAAGCTTTCAGAGAAACGACTGCTTCGGGAATATTTGGCAAAGGAGTATTTAATTAATAACGGATATACATTTGTGGACCAACTGTTAAGGAATAAAGATAATAGTTTTATCACAGAGGACAAATACCACTCTGCCTATGTTGTAAGACATTTCTACATGGGAAAGGAACTTAATATCAACTCTGTTAAGGAGGTGGAGGAGGGCGCTAAGAACCTCGCAATTTTGCATAATAAAGGAATTGGTATGGCAGAATGGATGCGGGAAAAGGAGAAGGAATGTGAGCTTGATAACGATAAGGCAAATGCAGAAGAACAAAAAGACGAGGACGGAGAAAAGTGGACTATTTTAAAGGAAATGGATGCTGAAGCTGTTCAAACAAAAAATGAACAAAAAAGAACAGATTTTATACAGGAGGTTACTTTGTATTCGTGGCTTTATGACATTATTTCCAAAAGAAACAGAGAGCTTTTTAGAATTGCAGCTTATATGAGAAAAAATTCAGGGAAGGGTGAGTTTGTAGATGTGTACAACGACTGCTGTGAACATTTCCTTGAGGAGGGAAACGAAGCTATGGAGGGACTTCTCAATATCAAGGATGAGCTTAAAAGCGGCGATGCTGTAAGAAAAAGGGAGTTCTGTCATGGCAATTATCAGCACCACAATATTATGAAATGCAGGGAAAACTGGGTGACTATTGGTTTGGAGCATTTTTATTTTGGCGTACAATTAGAGGATTTATATGATTATTTAAGAAAGGTTTTGGAAAAGAATGATTATAACATGGACTTTGCTAAGGCGGTCTTATGCGGTTACGGTAGTGAGCATGAATTAACTTTAAGGGATTACCAGTGTTTGTACCTTTTGCTTATATATCCGGTTAAATTCTGGAAAATATCAAATAGATATTTTAATTCCAGAAAAACATGGATTCCGCCTAAAATGGTGGAAAAATTGCAAAATGTTGTCAAACAAGACGAAGAAAAAAGAAATTTTTTGGTAAAATTTAAAGAAGATTATGTTGATTGAATGCATTCTCTTTATTTTTTGATTTATTTGGGGTATAATTATCTGGTATGCGAATGTTACTGTATTGGTGAGCGGACTTTGAATAGTAACATTGCATTTGATTCTTTTCAGGGTTGCTCATTACACGAAAGAGTATTAAGAGGTGGTTATATTGAAGAAAGGATATATATGTCTTTTATTTCTTTTGTGCATAAGCTTGATATTTGCCATATCAGGCTGTACGAGGAGGAATCCGAAAAATAAACAGGCAGGCAGTTCTAATACAAGCGTTAATCAGGCGACAGAGGAGAATACGGACAAAAAGGCAATAGCAACTATCGTAAGAATTGATGAGGCCGGCAGGACAATTGTTGCCTCTGATGTCGACAGCGGCTGGAGATACCCCTTTCACTACGAAGGAAGTACTGTTTTTTTAAGTCGGTATGGTGAGAATATCTCTGTTACCCAGCTTGAGATTGGGCAGATTGTTGATGTAACCTATGCGGACGAAGGGTATTTGTGCAGTATTGTTCAGGTGTCCTATGATGCATGGGAATATGAAGATGTAATGGGGCTTACCTATGACAGAATGATAAATGAGATTTCGGTCATGGGAGAAAAGTATAAATATGACGCTTCTTTAGTATTGCATGACGCCTCTATGCTGGCGCAGGAGGTTGCAACGGACAGCGCGGCTGTCCAACAATTACTAGAGGGCAACTTAGATGCGGCAAATGTTTCATCAGACGCATCGGCTGATTCCGAAGAAGACAGCGGGGAAGCAAAAAAGCGGTTGGTGGAGGGCAATTTATCTCTGTCGCAGATTTCCGATCAGGATACTGTGACCTGCCGCGGTTATAAAGGGAAGATTTGTTCTGTGGTGTTGAATAAAGGGCATGGCATTGTGCGCCTGTCTGATTATTCCACATATATCGGTGGCATGATTGCTATTGGTAATGTGATAAAACCTGTGACAAAGGATATGGTGTTGACAGTTCCGGCAGGGAATTGGACTTTAGAGATTGATAAAGACGGAAAGATGGGAACAAAGGAAATTGTAGTAAGTCAGGGACAGGACCAGACGGTAAATCTGGCAAAGCTTACGATTATTGCATGCAGGCGCGGAGTAATGCATTTCAATACTACGCCGGCAGGCTGCGGGATTACCATTGACGGCAAGGATTATGAGGGAAGAACAGATTTTATGCTGGAATACGGACCGCATAAGGTGTCTGTCAGCGCAGTAGATTATAAGGCGTATAACGGGGTTATTAATTTAAATTCGGCTTATGTCAATATTAATGTTGAACTTACTAAGCTTGAGGATGATTCCGAGCCTAGCGTGAATACCAGCGCTGCAAGAAGTTCTACTGCTGCGCCGGCGGCTGCGGCGACAACTACGGAAGCCGCAGCGGCTACAACTGCGGAAGCTGCAGAGGCAGCAGCCGCAACTGAAACGTCGGAAAATAATTGACGCTGCCTTGACTTAAGGTATTTTACAATACCATAGCGGACTTCTTCATGAAGCAATCAATATCGAAGAAGCTCCGGAAAGGAGACACAATGAGCTATAAACAGGTATATGAAGAATGGTTGAGGAATCCATACTTCGATACGGAAACTAATTTTGAATTAGAGAGTATCAGGTACAATGAGAATGAGATAAGAGAGCGTTTTTACACAGATTTAAAGTTTGGAACAGCAGGTCTTCGCGGAATTATCGGCGCCGGAACTAACCGTATGAACAAATATGTAGTACGCCGGGCTACTCAAGGTCTGGCTAATTATATTATGATTCAGGGTAAAGAAGATATGGGAGTTGCCATTGCATATGATTCAAGACGTATGTCGACTCAGTTTGCTAAGGAGGCGGCGCTTACGCTATGTGCAAATGGAATTAAAGCATATATTTTTGAATCTTTAAGACCTACTCCGGAGCTTTCGTTTGCAGTACGTCATTTGGGATGCGTAGCGGGAATCAACATAACCGCCAGCCATAATCCGCCGGAATATAATGGGTATAAAGTATACTGGGAGGACGGAGCCCAGATTACGCCGCCTAATGACGTTGGTATTATGCGCGAGGTAAATGCAGTTGAGGATTGGCAGACTATTCGTACCATGCCGGAAGCGCAGGCAAAGAGAGTAGGGCTTTACAACGTAATAGGTAAAGATGTCGACGACGCCTATATGGACGAGCTAAAGGCGTTAGTGCTTCACCCTGAAGCTATTGAAAAGTATGCGTCAGAGCTTACTATTGTGTACACTCCTTTGCATGGAACCGGTAATTTGCCGGCAAGAAGAATACTTAGAGAGCTTGGTTTTCAAAATGTCTATGTAGTACCGGAGCAGGAGCTTCCAAATGGAGAATTTCCAACGGTTTCTTATCCAAATCCGGAGGCGGCTGAGGCGTTTGAGCTTGCGCTTGAGCTTGCTAAGGAAAAGGATGCGGATCTTATTCTTGCAACTGATCCGGATGCAGACCGATTGGGCGTTTATGTAAAGGATAAGTCCGGCGAGTACCATGTACTTACAGGTAATATGTCGGGATGTCTTTTAGCTGATTATGAAATCGGACAGATGAAGGCTCTTGGCAGGGATATTTCAGATGGCTCGCTGATTAAGACTATTGTAACGACCAACATGGCGGATGCAATTGCAGAGTATTATGACGTTGATTTGATAGAGGTGTTGACCGGATTTAAGTATATCGGACAGCAGATTTTAAAAATGGAGCAGACGGGAAGGGGACAGTATTTATTTGGCTTCGAGGAGAGCTATGGCTGTCTTATTGGAACTCATGCAAGGGACAAGGACGCTATTGTGGCGACTATGGCGCTTTGTGAAGCGGCTGCATTTTACAAGTCAAAGGGCATGGATATGTGGGACGCTATGGTAGATTTATATGAGAGAGTCGGTTATTATCGCGATGGTATTCAGTCGATTACTTTGGCGGGAGTGGAAGGGGCGGAAAAGATTAAACAAGTGCTTTCTACTCTTAGGGCTAATCCGCCTAAGGAATTTGGAGGATATAAGGTGCTGTCTGTAAGAGATTATCAGGTGGATACAATTACTGATATTAAGACAAAGAAGGTTACTGCTACAGGGCTTCCCATGTCAAACGTTTTGTATTACGACATGGAGGACGGAGTGTGGCTTTGCGTGCGTCCTTCCGGTACAGAGCCTAAGATTAAGTTTTATTATGGAGTAAAAGGTAAGGATTTAAAGGATGCAGAAAGCCTTGAGGAGAAGCTTGGAAAAGAAGTCGTGGATATGATTAACAAGATGATTGGCTAGAGAATTAAGCGGAGCATACGTTTTTAGCGGGCTTCGCTATTTTCATATAGTGTATAGCCATACGAAAGACGGTGGAAATGGAAAGGAGAAATACTATGATTTCACTAAATCATGTTTCAAAAACCTTTAACGGAGAGGTAAAAGCGGTGGACGATATAACCTTCAGCGTCAATCCCGGGGAGATTGTGGGATTTATCGGGCCAAACGGTTCAGGGAAAACCACCTCAATGAAAATGATGACCGGAATACTTACTCCTGACGAAGGTAATATTCAGATTGGCGAATATGACATCGTTAAAAACGGATTGGAGGCAAAACGGTGCATAGGTTATATTTCAGATAATCCGGATCAGTTTTTAAGGCTTACAGGTATGGAATACCTGCATTTTATTTCAGATATTTACGGAGTTGGGCAGGAGGAAAGGGACAAGAGGATTGAAGAATTTGCAAACACCTTTGGAGTTAAGGATGCGTTAGACAGGCAAATGATTGGCTATTCGCATGGAATGCGGCAGAAACTTATGGTGATGGGAGCGTTAGTGCATGAACCTGATATATGGATTCTTGACGAGCCAATGACCGGACTTGATCCGGAGTCCTCCTACGAATTGAAACAGATGATGAGAAAACATGCAGATAAAGGACATGCGGTTTTATTTTCCACTCATGTGCTGGAGGTGGCGGAGAAGCTGTGCGACAGAGTAGTTATTATCCGATATGGAAAGCTGTTATATGTGGGTACGCTTGAAGAATTAGAGAGCAGGCATCCGAATAAAACGTTGGAAGAAATTTTCTTGGAGATGATGAACGATGAAAGTTTATAAGCAATTAGTAAATACATTTCTTAGGTCTGAGGATATGGATGCGCCGAAACAGAAGAAGCAGAAGCTGTTTTATGCGCTTATGGGGATTATCTCCATTGTTTTTATTATGATTCCATGCTGCGCCTTAGTCGGATATTTAAGCTACGCATTTGCCCTTGCGCTTTTTGGCAATTCCGCAGGGACTCTTTTTGTTATACATTTTATCAGCCTGTTTTCAGTGGTGTTCGGCATAAATGTAATACTTAATGTATTTTATTTTGCCGGAGATATAGAATTTATTCTGCCTCTGCCGATTCAGCCATATAAAGTGATTGCAGCGAAGTTTACTACTGCTTATTTTGCAGAATCCGTTATGCAGTTTATAATTTTATTAAGCGCCATGGTTGGATATTTTATAGCGGCAGGAGGTAATATTCTTACTGTTTTATATGCTTTGGTGGGAGTAGTTACGCTGCCTGTTGCGCCTTTGGCATATTGTGGAATTATATGCGTAGTATTGATGGGGCTTACAAAATGGATTCGCAATAAAGAGCATGTCAGAAAGCTTTCAATGATATTTACCCTTATTGTAATTGCTGCGGGAGTATCCTGCATTAATCTTCTAAAGGATGTGGACATGGAGGGCGTGGCAAATGCATTAATGGAAGGCAGGGTTGCGTTTGTAAATGTTATGTCGGTGGTATTTCCTACTAATGCGTTGCTGGTTAAATCAGTGGAAACCGGCAGCATTTTGCAGTTTCTTCTTTATATTTTAATAAATGTGGCAGTAGTCGGGCTGTTTCTGGTTTTGGCGCAATTTTTGTATTACAGGGGAGTTTTGGGCATGAGCTCAGCAGGGGGCGCCTCTAAGTCTGGAAGAAAGAAGCGGCGCATAAAAGCCAGAAAACCGGAGGTTTCATATTTTTTTAAGGAATGCAAGGTTTTATTCCGGACTCCGGCATTTTTCTTAAATTGTATTGTAATAAATGTTCTTTGGCCTGTGCTTCTCTATGTTATTTATGCCATGCAGTCGGACGGAGGAATTATTGAACACTATATTGTTATGTACCATATGGGAAATGAAACCATGAAATGGGGAGCTGTACTCATAGTGCTTGCAGTTTCTGTTCTCTTAACAGCCGCCAATAGCATTGCGTCAAGCGCCATAACAAGAGAGGGAAAGCAGTACTATGTTATGAAATATCTGCCTGTAAACTATAAGAAACAGCTTCATATTAAAGCATTTTTAAGCATACTAGTAAGCGGCGCTTTTGTATGGCTTTATATTATTGTCTGTTCAGTAGTGTTAGACGTGTCAAATGCGACCTGCTGGTATTATATGTTAATCAGCATATTGCAAGTAGTATTTATAACATATTTTGGAATTTATCTTGATACAATTAATCCTAAGCTGGCATGGGATGATGAGCTTAACGCCCTGCGTGGAAATACAAACGTGTTTTTTAATATGGCGTATGCCATGATGATTTCCATTGCGTTTGCAGTAGTGATGCTGCTGTTGTTTATGTTTACAAAGCTTACGCTTATAATATTGGAAAATGCGCTTGTTCTAGTGCTTGTGGCGGCAAATGTTATTATGATACGGATTGTAGAACGAAAAGGGGTAGAGAATCTTAAAGAGCTTTGATAATTATTATATTCAAGGCTTTCTTGCGAGTCTTGGCGCAAGATTAGAGTCTGCTTTAACAGATGTCTTTTGATTCAAATTTCTACGCATCAATAAACGCCATAGCGTTGTTTGTGAGATGAATTCTTAAAAATGCTATGGCGTTTTTATATGCCGGATTATTTTATATTATATTTTAGAGTAACCGTAACCGTTTACAATGGCGTCAAGCTTCTGACCTTCTTTGCAGAACGGACACTTCATTGGATCGTAGGTCTGGTAATTCATTAAATCTTCTACATGGAAAATCGAATATACCTCAAAGCCTTCAACCTTGTTTGAAGCGCTGAATATAGCAGAAATTCCCTGAACAATGCCTCCATAGTACTGTATACATTCAAGACTTCTCTGTATAGTCTTGCCTGTGGTGGCAGAGGCTAGCAGCAGGATAATGTTTTTGCCTTTTACCATAGGCTGGAGATTATCGCGGAAAATCAACTGCCCATTGGAGTGAATCTCCGGAGTTACAACATTTATTGTTGAGTCGGAATTAATAGACATAATTCCATGTAATGTCAATTGCTCCGCCATGTATGCTCCTATTACTTCGCACCCGTCCATGCAGATAATTGTATCTACCTGTGTGGAGGAAGAATATTGCTGGGCAATAATCTTAGCGGCGGCTGTTGCCTCGCTCAGACGACTTTTAATAGATGTCATGTCTACATAATAGTTAATATGTGAGTGGGAGGTTGCGAAATGTCCGGGCATTACATCTAAATTTAATGCAGAATTTACCTTTGAAGGTACCTTTATCATATTTTGTTTCATAGCTATTATCCTCCTTATAACTTGTTAATACTATCATACTCTATTTTATACCCCTTTTTCAACTGTAAATATACATAAAAACTGGTTTTTTAATAATTATATTTATTGAATATATAAAAAAGCCAGAAAGCAATATACACAATGAAAATTGAAAATATATTTTACCAATATCTAATAATATATACATTTAAAAACAGGTTCTGAATTACAAAAAAGAAAAAATCCTTATTTTATAGCGGTTGAATTTTTTGTAAAAAATTAGAAAATTAAAATGAATGCGCACAATGTTAGATTAACATAAAATATTATAAAAGTCAGTATATATAGGGCGAGTTTGAAAAAATCATTGAAATTAGATACTAAAATAAAGACATTTTATTAAAAAATGTTTGAAAATAATCTAATAAAATAAGGAATTATTTGCCGAATAAAAGGATGAATTTTAGAGAATTTAGGGTAAAATTGAAACATAAATGCGAAAAAGTCAATAAAATAGGGAAAAACTACCGATTAATAATATTAGATTTGTATCTAATTATATTTGGAACACATATATTATAGGTATAAAAATATCTTTTTAATTGTTTTTCTTTGCTTATTTGACTATCTATGCTATAATTAGCGGTAGTAAGATATATTAGGTATAGCTTGCTTAAAACGAGCAGGGAATAGCTGTTATTGTTATTAAGTATTTTTCTTAGGAGGAATCTACTATGGCGAATGATATGAGTGATTTGGGAGGCTTATCAGGAATGGGAGAAGGCCTCGGCGGATTGGACGCCGGTATGCGTGAAAGAGATATGGCGAACATGGCAAACAAGGAAGATATGTCTATGGGCTTTGGCGATGAACCTCAAAGTTTAAGTGATTTTGATACTCAGGGCATGGGCAGCGGCTTAAGTGCTTTGCACGACGGTGATGGCGGAGGAATAGAGTTATCCGCAGGTTTGGCTGATGAGGAGGACGAAGCTCCTATTCATGCAGCCTTAGAAGATGAGGAGGAGGAGGCGCCCATTCAGGCAGGGCGTTCAGAGGACGAACCTATTCAGGCGGGATATGGGCAGTCGGAGCGTTCTTCCTTTGGAGGCTCGTCAGGCGGTGAAGAAAGAAGCAGTTTTAGCGCATACGGGTTAGGAGGGGGAGGCGACCTTTCCAGCAATCCTAACCAGAGTATTGACGATATTTTTATTGGAGGCAGCTATGGCAGGGGTTCGTCCTCCGGCGGCACAACGTCCTCCGGCGGAGGAACTATGTACGATCCTAAAAAGGAACATGCGGATGTACATGTTTCAGTGGGACTTCCTCCTCTTGTAAAAAATCTGCTTATTATTGCAGTTATTTTAGCGGGAATATATGCAGGATTAAAATACGGTCTGCATGTTAATATTGATAATTATTTTCATCCTGTGGATGTTCAGCAGTATTTAGAGTCGGATTCGGCGACTTTAGCATCTACGTTTAACTATAAGTTTAAAACGGAAACGGAAAAGTATTCAAGCTCATCCTACGAGTATGTTTTGGATGTAGAAAAAGCGGGCGGACTTAAGCTGGTAAACTATGATGGAGATAGGATTTATATAGAGGTTACGGGCGCAAGACTTGACTGCAGCATTTACGGAGTGCGTCCTCAGCTTACAAAGTATACTGAAGCGGTTACAATTCTTGCGGGAAGCGGCTTTTCAGAGGTTGAAAGCTATGAGGAGACTGAGCAGCTCGGCGCGCAGGGAGAGGAGCATTGCTTTTATAACGAGCGTACCGGAGAAGGCGTGATTGTTGGCAAGAAGGCTCAGTATGACAGCGTAAAGTCAATAAAATACGCTAAAAATTACAAAAAATATAAAAAGCTCAGAACGTCGCTTAGAGGTTAGATATTTGGCTATATAAGATGGCGGTTCGCTTTAAGCGGTATTAATAAAGGGCGGAACAAATAAGAATTCCGCCTGCGGATTGGGAAGGTTTATTAGTTATTATGGATAGAATTAAAAACAGGCTGTCGGATTTGCTTAAATCAAAGGAGCTTCTTAGATATGTAATTGCCGGCGTGTTTACAACTGTCGTTAATGTATTTGTATTTTCAGTATTAAGATTTGCAATTGGCTTAAGTTTAAACGCCAGTAATGCAATTGCTATATTAACATCTATTGTATTTGCATTTTTTATAAATAAGTTTTATACTTTTCGTTCTCAGCATAATGATTTTGTATATGTAGCTACGGAATTTTTAAAGTTTGTTGGAGGACGTCTTATTACTATGGCAATAGAGATAGGCGGCGTATATGTGCTGGCTATATGGTTCGGATTGCCTGATTTGGCGGCAAAGCTTCTGACACAGGCGGTTGTGGTGGTCAGTAATTATGTTATCAGCAAGTTTGTAGTATTTAACAAAAACGAGTCTGCAACTGTTGCGGACTGGGCGAAGGAAAACTGGATTTACATACTTTCTTTTGTCATTCCCGCTGTTTTATTTATTATATCCTGCATAAAGTATAAGGTAACTCCTTTTGGAGACCAGACTCTTATGATTATAGACAGCTTACACCAATATCTGCCCTTCTTTTCAGAGTATTATGACAAGCTTACAAAGTCAGGGGAGTTTTTATACTCTTGGAATGGCGCTATGGGATATAATTTTTTGACTTTATGGGCGTACTATCTTTCAAGCCCGTTTAATTTGCTGATTTTATTATTTCCCAAGATTTACATCAACACTGCCATGACGCTGATTATTGGACTTAAGATAACGCTGTGCAGCGTAACCATGACTTATGCGGTTTGTAAGATGTTTAAGAGAAAAGATATCTATGCTGTTATGGTTGGAATTTGTTATGCCTTCAGCAATTATGTTATTGGTTATTACTGGAATATTATGTGGTTGGACGTGCTGCTGCTTACTCCATTGGTGGTACTGGGACTTCAGCGTCTGATTGAGGAGAAGGACAGCCGCTTATATATTGTTACATTGTTTATGTCAATGTTTTGTAATTTTTATATAGCGTTTATGCTGTGTATTTTCCTTGTATTGTGGTTTTTGATTTATTCCCACAAGAGTTTTAAGGAGTTTCTTAATTCGGGCGTTAGGTTTGCTCTAAGCTCGCTGCTTGCGGCGGGAATGGCTATGTGCATTTTAATTCCCACCTACACCGGTATTATGCTTACCGGTCCGGCGCATTCTGATTTTCCGGAGTGGGACTGGTATAATTTTATAGTGGACATTTTAAAGCAGTTTGCCATGTATTCAGGCTCTATTACTAACCAGTCGGACGATGGCGGCGTGAATCTTTACTGCGGGGTTCTTACAATTGTTCTGGTGGTTATGTATTTTCTGCTCAAGGAGGTTTCCATTTGGCAGAAGCTTAAGAGGTTGGCGCTGTTGGTATTTTTTATAGCCTCGTTCAATATAACAACGCTTAATTATATATGGCATGGTTTCCATGATCAATTTGGAATCCCTAACAGATTCAGTTTCCTTATGATTTTTGTGTTGCTTTTAATGGCGTATGAAACGCTGATAAATATAAAAAGCTTTTCGATTTTTGCCTATGCGGCTCCGGCGGCGCTGCTTGGCGCGCTGATTATATACGACAGCGAGATGGAGCCTTTGTTTAGCGACGATAATGTCATAAAATATACTATGATATTTTTTATAATATATCTTTTAATATTTTCACTCCGTATGATTTTGGAATGGAAAGAGAAGACTATGGCTTTTATACTTTTAGGAGTTTTGGCGATAGAGCTTGGAATGAACACCATATATAATTTTGATGGAAATGGACAGATTACCATATCAGACTATTTTTCAGATTCGGAAAGTATGTGGGCGGCAAAGGAAGCTGTTGACGACGGTACGTTTTACAGGGAGGAGTTGAGCAAGAATAAGATTGTGGACGAAAATTTCTGGCTTAACCTTAAGAGCGTCGGAGTATTTGGTTCTACAGCTAATGGAGATGCGGTTACGCTGCTTGGGCGTATGGGCTTTTATGTGTCTGCAAACGAGCATTTATATAATGGCGCAACTCCGCTTACGGATTCCCTTTTTGGAGTTAAATACTTATATAAACGCGATGGTGAATATTTTGACCATGGGTTTGATTTCTTTAAGGAGATAGAAGGGATTGAGATTTATAAAAACCCATATGCATTGTCTTTAGGATACATGGTGGAAAATGGGATAAAGGATTGGGAGTATGACCAGTACGAGCCGGCGGATAACCTTAACGATTTTGTGAAAAGCGGGGCGGGTATTGATAAGGACTTGTTTACCGAGCTGCCGGACGACTTTAGCGGAAGCGGAGAAAACTGTGAGGTTACATGGAATGGTACAGGAGATGGAACTTATTCTTATAGCCGCACAGGAGATGGCGATTTGTCGGTTACGCTGACATTGACGGTAAAGGACGATAAGCCTGTTTATGTAAAATCTACGGGTACCGACTTGTCGGCGCTTAGAATATGCGTCAACGGTGAAGAAAAGTGTAATGGAAGATATTTCTTCCAGCTTGTGCCGGTGGGAGATACAAAAGCAGGGGATCAGGTTACGGTTCAGTATATGTTTAACGGAAGCGAGGCGGACGATCAGACTGTAAATATGCAGGCTTACAGTTTTAATCAGGATGTATTTGACCGTATATATAATAATTTGTCGGATGAACAGTGGGATATTACAAGCTATACCAGTAATACCATAGAGGGAACTATCGATGCAAAGAAGGATGGGGTAATGATGACCACCATCGTCAATGAACCGGGCTTTAAGGTATGGGTTGACAAAGAGGAAACAAAGATTCAGGAAATTGGCGACAGCTTTATTGGCATACCTTTATCTAAAGGGAAACATAAGATAGAGGTCAGATTCGTACCGCAAAGTCTTCCATGGGCTTTTTTAGTCACTATTGCGTCCGTTGTTATTTTTGTTTTGTATCTTATTTTTAGGGAACGGATTGGCAGGAAAGGTGATGATACGCAAAAAGCGTCTTAAGCAGAATAAGGAGGAATGATATGAAGGAGAAAAGTGTAACTAAAGGATACAGTCAGATTGTAGTAAGCCTTTTTATTGGCGTTCTTGCAGCGGCAGCGTGCGCTGCGATAGCTCTTTTGTTTAAAGGCGGCTATATATGGTTGTGCGGCGTTCTTGCCATAGCGGTGGTAGTGCTGCTTGCGTATGCTTTGGTCAGCATATCGGATTTTAAAAAGGCGGCGGTGCAGGCAATAGAGGAGAGCAAGCGGTTTTCTATGGTATTTTCCGATTGTCCTATGGGAATGGCGCAGGCAGAGCATATCGGCAACTCGGAATATCGTTTAATTGAAACTAATGTAAAGTTCAGGCAGTATTTTAGCATTATTCCTCTTGATTATGAGGGAGTGAATTTATCAACAGCCTCTAATGAGATGCTTCGCCTTATGAATGCATGGCTTGATGCATTTAGCACTAATATGGTAAATGACGGAAGTACAACGCAGACATTTGAGATTACTCTGGAAAACATTGAAAAGACGTTTAACACAACAATTTTTATCGACGCCCAGCAGCATATCAATCTTGTAGTGCTTGATGTGACTGAGCAGAAGGAAGCGGAGGCTAAGCTGAGCAAGGCGATAGAAGAAACAAACGCCGCCTACAAGACGCAGGGCGAGTTTTTGGCAAATATGAGCCATGAGATTAGGACGCCTATAAATGGTATTCTTGGTATGCTTCAGCTTACGCTCATTTCCGATGATATTACTACGGAGGTAAGGGATAATCTTGAAACTGCCAAGAATTGCGCAGATACCCTTCTTAGGCTTATTAATGATATTCTGGATTACACTAAGCTTGAATCAGGAAAATATAAGATTCGTTATTCAGAGATAGATATTAAAGAGGTTATTGAGAATACGGTTAATCTTCAAAGACCGATTGCAGAAAATAAAAATCTTGTACTGGATTGTCAGGTTGCGGCTAACGCTCCAAAGGTTTTAATTGGCGATCCCCAGCGCGTGGAGCAGGTTATTAACTGTATTTTGTCAAATGCCATTAAGTTTACTACCAATGGCGGCGTCAGGGTTAAAGCTGCATTTATCGAAGAGTCTCCAACTCAGGTAATAGTCAGGATTGCAGTAGCGGATTCAGGTATTGGTATTGCCGATAAGGATAAAGAAAAACTGTTTAAGCGCTTTAGTCAGGTCGATTCCACAAATACGAGAAAATTCGGCGGAACAGGACTTGGATTGGTTATTACAAAGCAGATTGTAGAGTTAATGAATGGTACTATTTCGGTTCAGTCAAAAGAGGGTATCGGTAGTACATTTATTATAGAGTTGCCAATGGAAGTAGTTGTAAAAGAGGAGGTTGAAGAAGACGTGACAGACGTATCTATTTTTTCTATGGAGAACAGTGGAAGAGTTCGCGTGTTAATTGCAGAGGATGAGCCTGTAAATCAGCAGGTAATAGGTAAGCTGTTGGGAATGGCTGGATATTCTTATGATATTGCAGATAATGGTGAAAATGCAGTTCAATTGTTTCAGGAACGTCAGTATGATGTGGGGTTGTTTGATGTGCAGATGCCGGTAATGGATGGATTAGAGGCAACAAAGAGAATCCGTAACATTGAGGCGCAGCGCGGAACCGGCGAGCATTTGCCTATTATTGCTGTAACTGCAAGAGCCATGTTTGGAGAGAAGGAGAAGATTTTAGAGGCGCAGCTTGACGATTATGTTGCAAAGCCATATGTGCTTGAGGATATTGTGGCGGTAATAAACAAGTATACCCAAAAGAAGGATTAAGATGCAGGAATTGATTGAACATATTATTAATAATATCAATGTCAGGGAAAACCTGATTGAATTAAAAACGCAGCTAAAAGAAAAGTCTCTCTCCGATGGTGAGGGGCTTTCTGGCGTTACGGATTTTTTGAAGTTAATTGATTACGATATGGATTTTTTCAGGAAGCTTTTGCAGCATGAGGATGCAAAAGTGAGAAAAAATATAATACAGATAATCGGGATATGTAATCTGGACGGTTTGGCTGATGATTTATTTGCAGCTTATGAGGCGGAGCAGACGTTATTTGTAAGACCTGAATATCTTAAGGCGCTTTCTATGTTTGATACTGAAAGCTATTTGGATTATTTTGAAAAAAGGCTTGACAGGCTTCAGAAAATGCAGGATGCAGGGGAAAATGAGAAGCATATAACTAAAGAGTTAAGACTTTTGAATAGTATATTAAAGGACGCCGGAAGGGTTAAGGGACACAAGTTTATCGGAGGGGATACTATGTCCACCATGATTTTAACTACTCTGCCCGGCAAGGAAAAATATTTGAAAAGAGCCATTGACCGAAGCATTGGAGAGGGAAAGACAACTCTTGTAAAGGGTGGCGTAAAGGTTTTAAGCAGTGATTATGAAGGTTTGATGAAGGTCAGGTGCTTTCAGGATATGCTGTTTGTCATGCATGGGGCTAAGGGGCTTACAGGAAGTCCAAAAGAGCTGGCAGCGGGGCTTATAAAGGCTAAGCTAATGCCATATCTTAGAGAACGTATCAGCGGCAGCGGCGCTATTGCATTTCGCGTTCATGCAGTGGGAATGGAGGAGGAAAAGAGAAGCGGCTTTATAAAACAGTTTAGCCGCGAGCTGGAAACAGCCAGCGGACATGAGCTTGTTAATTCCGCCTCTGATTATGAGCTTGAGTTCAGAGTGCATGTAAAAAATGCTGTCGGGAATGTTTCTAAGGCAGATGATATAAAGCAGTATTCAGTATATTTAAAGATGTCGTCCAAGCTGCTTGAAGACCGCAGGTTTGATTATAGGAGAAATGTTCTTCCAACGTCTATACAGCCTTATGTAGCGGCTCTTATTATGGAGATAACAGAGAATTATACAAGAGGGCGGGGACAGATTTTAGATCCGTTTTGCGGCGTTGGAACTATGCTGATAGAGAGGAACTACAAGGAACATGCTCACAGCATATATGGAGTTGATATATACGGTCAGGCGGTATTATGGGCTGAGGAACATGCAAAACGCACGAAAATGGATATGCATTTTATCAATAAGGATATGGCGGATTTTACGCACAAATATTTGTTTGATTTGATTATTACAAACGTACCCTATGTATGCGGAAAAATGACGCAGGAGGATGTTATTTCCGTTTATAGTGAGTTTTTGAATAAGTGCAGCGAGTGGATTGCAAAAGATGGAGTAGTTGTGGTATACTGCGCCAGTCCCAAATTGTTTGAGCAGGCAATAAAAGGCCAGTCAGCCCTTAGGCTGCTGACCAGAACAGATATGTATAAAAATGGAAAGTCGGCTCTTTATGTGCTTCATTAAAATATAGTCAGCGAAGCGTTATGATACATTTTTTCTTCTTATTGCTTTTGTCTTTTGCTTTGCAGGTAATGGTTACAGTGTGTCCTTTACCTGCAATTTTTGTGGTTACTACGCCCTTTTTGGAAACTGTAGCGTAACGCTTATTGGAGGAAGTCCATTTTAATTTTTTATTGGAGGCCTTCTTCGGCGTACATGTTGCTTTTAGCGATAGCTTTCTGCCCGCTTTGACAGTAGCTTTTGTTCTATTTAGTTTAATACTTTTAATCTTTTGTTTTATGCGTATTTTGCATACTGCTTTGACTGTTTCCTGATCTAATGCAGTGCATGTGATGGTTACGGTATGGTTTGCTCCGGCTTTTTTTGCGGTTACTTTACCCTTCTTTGAAACTGTTGCATATTTGGGGTTAGAGGAGGTAAAGCGCACATCTGTGTATGATGCGTTATTAGGCGATATTGTTTTTGATAAAGTCAGGCTTTTACCAACGTACAGGGTAGCTTTTGTTTTATTTAATTTAATCTTTTTTACGTAAATCGGAGAGGTATAATCTAAGGCGGCGCCATGATTGCATTTTGTACCGTCAGCTCTTGTCAGATAAACGGTATAGTTTCCGCTTGGAAGTCCTTTTGTGGAAACGGTTATAGCGTTGTCAGTCCAGCTTTTAATTACAGAATTGGTCGTAACGCCGGCTTTGTCTAAAATGATGCTTCCGGCTGCATTTCCAAAAAAGTATCCGTTAATGGTTAAAATGTCCTTGCTGAAGGTCATGGATTCTATAGTGGGAGCCGGATTTGCAATTGCCTTTTGGAAATCCACTCTCCCTCCTGAGGTACATTTATTTATATAGCTTTCATTTGTGGAAACTCCACCTATAATGCGTCCGCGGATTTCACCGGCGGACATGGTGGGATATATACTGCTTAATAAAGCGGCTTCTCCTGCAACAATGGGAGTTGCCATGGATGTACCGGTTTCAAAACTGTATTTTGACAGTGAAGAACCTACTCCAAGATTGTCAATGTAAATCTGAAACTTGGCGGTGACGTCGGATTCAATCTCTATAATGGAATAATAGACGCCCGCTTCGCGCGGATATTTAGGTTCTGATATTTTCATTGAATAGGAATACCAACTGCTGTTCGCATTAAGTCCGGTTCCTGTTAGTTTCCTAAACAGGTCTTCGCCGCGGGTACATTCCTCCAAAAGTGGATTGGAGGCGTCGTAAATGCACATATGGCTTGTTCCGAGCTGACTGTTGTCACAACTGATATTAAAGCGCGCTCCTACATACGCATTACCTTTTATGTCTGTATCTACGGTATATGGAATGGACAAATAATAGCTGTTTCCTTTCACTGCGGACAGATTCCATACAAGGCTTTTTTTGGAGGAGACGCCATTTTCCCCAAAGTAATCAAAGCATTTTTGCGATGTGGCGGATATAGTGGAGGAAGAACTGTTTGTGACGTATGATGACAGCGTGTTCTCCTCCTGCTCGTAGTCTTCAAAATAAATATCATGGCTGAATTCCGGCATATAGTTTTCATTGAAGGCAGAAAGAATATTAGTTCCCGGCGCAAATACGTCTACATCATTTGCCCCATAATTGCTGAAGGAGGCGGCCTGATTATATCTGTCAGAGGCTCCGACGCTTATAATATAGGGATTGTCATAGGATGCCGGATAGCATTTTGTAACGTCGTTGTCATTACCTTCATTGCCGGCGGCGCATATGGAAAGGATTCCAAGCTCGCCCGCCTGTTTAATAAGGCTGTTTAATATGGAGCTTGCGCCGGTTCCGCCGAGGGAAAGGTTAGCGACGCGGATATTGACGCCGCTTTGTTTTAGGTTAATTATATACTGGTATGCAGCAATAAGGCTGGAATTGTTCGATTTGCCTTCAGAGTTCATGCAGTTGATGGCAAGTATTTTGGCAGGGGCAATTCCGGTAATTCCTTTATTGTTATTGATGGAGGCGGCAATAACGCCCGCTATATGGGTGCCATGTCCGTCTGAATCTGAAATAAATCCGGTAGTATTTGTATAGGAATTATACATGCTTGTGGAGTATATAACTTCTTTTAAATCTTCGTGGTCGGCATTTACGCCGCTGTCTATAACCGCCACTACGGGAGTACCGGACGCCGGCAGGGAGGCTAAGGCTTCATAATTAACATCGCTGTCGGGATTGGCGGCGTCTTTTAAATACCACTGATAATCCGAATAGGTATCGGAGGAAATGGAGGAGGGGGTTAATATGTAATCGGGCTCTATGGAAGAAACAGTTTCTAAGCCATAAAGCATTTCCATAAGCTTTTCAGTGGAAATGCCGGAGGCTGTGACGACTGCGCAGGTGCCCTCCTTTAAATCGTACATGTGCTTTATATTAATTTTAGGATATGCAAGACGAAGCTGCTTAATGAGAGCTTCCTCATCATAGAAACCGGTCATATTGACAATTGCCTGTCCGCTTATGTACTCTGCAGCTTTAGATGGAAGCAGGTCTTTAATATCTTTCTTTCCTTCTGCTGAGGCTAAGTCCTCTTCATTCCACATGTCGGAGGATGAAAGCAATGCCTCGTCAAAAAATGAAAATAAATATGAGCTTAAGCCGGCTGCAAAAACAGGTTCTATATTTGACATAATAAGTATAAAAATAAGAAAGGCAGCGCAAAAACGTTTATAATGTGTATTCACTAATATCTCCTCCCAACTGTGTTTTATAGATTAAATTATATCATAATTATGTGGATGTTATGTGAAAAATTTCGCAGTCTTAACTTAGCATTTTATAGACAGTAACGCCTTAATTTGCTATAATTCTAAGAGGATTAATATGTTTTTGTGATTGAGATAAGAATACCGCAATCCCGCCCGCTTTAGATGGCGGGCAGTTTACATAAAAACGTATATCACAGAAGGAGGATTTGTATGTATGATTCGTAATACGAAGAAAATGGAATCTGCCAGAGAGGATAAAAACCTGACAGCTACAGGCATCGTAATCGCAGTCATTATGCTACTTCTGGTTTTTGTATATTATCAGATTAACTCCGATTTAAGACAGCGCAATCTGAGCCGGCTGGAAGAAGGGGCAAACACCGCAATCGAGGAGATTAAATCAAAGATTGAGCGTGACAGCCGCATACTGAATGCGACAGCCAGCATTATTTCTCAGGTTGACAATTTTAATATCAAGGATACTATGTCAATCATGAAGAGCACTAATTCGCTGCTTGAAACTATGAATGTGAAGGTTTTGCTTCCGGACGACCGCGTTCTGTCTGCGGATGGCACTATTATTGATGCGGTGAACAACGATGAGATTTCTTTTGCAAAGGAGGCTCCGCTTGGCGAGCATATCTCGGATCGTACATACAACATTGCCACCGGACAGCCGATTCTGCGGCACTACGTACCGATTATCCAAGATGGCGAAACAGCCGCCCTGCTTTATGGCGTCACTGATTTGGATAGTCTGCCCGACAGCTTAAATATCGATAACATTTACAATGCGAAAGCTTATGTTTACATTATAGATACGAAATCAGGGGATTTTCTTGTGGATACATGGCATGATACGCTGGAAAACATCTCCGATTATTCCAAACCCGGCAGCGGCAGGGAAACTAAGGGTGATAAGACATGGGATGAATGCATAGAAGATTTGGTTGCTCTTAATTCCGGCTATGTTGTTTACCGTACTCCGAACACTGATGATTGGGAATATATGTACTACGCTCCTATTGGCGTCAATGATTGGGCGGTAGCGGTTGATGTGCCGGAGAAGGAGGCGTTTTCCAGTGTTTTCGCAGTGCGGAGCCTGTGTATCCTGCTTGCTGTGCTGCTTGCTATTACGGTTATGATTTATTACCTGTGGGTGCGGCACAATGCAAAGAGGGTGACGCAGTGGGCGGTTGAACACGCAGTGCTTGCCGAGAAGCTTCAGAAGGCCGAGGCCGCCGACCGCGCAAAGAGCACGTTCCTTTCAAATATGTCGCACGACATACGCACTCCGATGAACGCTATTATCGGCTTTACCACACTGGCGCAAGCCAATTTGGACAATCGCGAGCGGACGCAGGAATACCTTAAGAAGATTCTTTCCTCCAGCAACCATCTGCTCTCCCTGATTAACGATGTTTTGGATATGAGCCGCATAGAATCAGGCAAGCTGAATATTGAGGAAAAGGAATGTTCTATTTCGGATATTTTCCGAGATATGCGCAATATCATACAAACGCAGATGCATGACAAGCAACTTAATTTCTTTATGGATACGGTGGACGTAATCGACGAGGATATATACTGCGACAAACTTCATGTGAATCAGGCGCTGCTGAATCTTCTTTCAAATGCTATTAAGTTCACGCCCGCAGGCGGCACTGTAGCGATGACAATCCGTCAGAAGCCGAGCGCGCCAAAAGGCTACGCTTCTTATGAGATACGGGTAAAGGACACCGGCATTGGCATGAGCGAGGAATTTCAGAAGCACATTTTCGAGCCTTTTGAGCGGGAGAGAAACACAACCTCCAGCGGTATACAGGGTACCGGACTTGGCATGGCAATCACAAAAAATATCATAGATACTATGGGAGGAACGATTGAGCTTCAGTCCGAGCAGGGCAAGGGTACGGAATTTATCATTAACCTTGATTTCCGCCTTCGCACAGAGCCGAAGAAGGTAGAGATTGTTGAGGAGCTTCAAGGTATGCGCGCGCTCGTCGTGGACGACAGCTTCTCTACCTGCGACAGCGTAACTAAGATGCTTCGCCAGATTGGTATGCGTCCGGAGTGGGTTCTGCATGGCAAAGAAGCTGTACTGCACGCTAAACAGGCGCATGAACTGGGCGACGAGTACCACGCCTACATTATAGACTGGTTTTTGCCGGATTTAAGCGGACTGGAGGTAGTGCGACAAATCCGCTCAATAGTGGGAGATAGCGCGCCGATTATTATCGTTACTGCTTACGACTGGACTGCTTTCGAGGAGGAGGCGCGTGCGGCGGGAGTGAACGCTTTCTGCAACAAGCCGATTTTCCTGTCCGAACTCAGGGATATTCTGATGGAGGGCACCGGCGCTGCAGTCGGCGAGTATCAGGAGGAGTCTGCGCCCGACTTGACCGAGTATATCAGAGGAGCGCGCTTGCTGCTTACTGAGGACAACGAGTTGAATCGGGAGATAGCGGAGGAGATTCTTACCGACAGCGGATTTATCGTGGAAACCGCCGAGGATGGTACAGTCGCTTTAGAGAAAGTGAAAAATTCTACTCCGGGTTACTATTCGCTCGTACTTATGGACGTCCAGATGCCGAATATGAACGGTTACGACGCCACTAAAGCCATACGCTCGCTTGACAATCCGGATCTTGCAGACATACCAATCGTAGCCATGACTGCCAACGCATTTGATGAAGACCGTAAGCGGGCGTTTGAATGCGGCATGAATGCGCATATCGCTAAACCTATTGATGTGGGAAAGCTTTTAGAGGTAATCGCAGATATTATAAAAGGACGCGCAGACGGACAATAACCTAAAAAAGGAACGCCGGAAAAGATAATTTAGCAAATACAGTTTGTCTTTGGCAAGTATTGAATTTTCATTAAAAATGAGATAAAATGGAAGATGGTTTAATAAAATCGGGGAGGTACTATGATGAGCAAGAAAAATTACAAGAAAAAGAAAAGCCTGATTGTTTCAATCATGCTGATGAGCGCAGTGATTGTAGTGTTGACAGCAATTATTGTGGGAAGCAATGCGGTAATTTCAATCAAATCCATGTCCGGTTCAGCATACAAAGCATATGAGAAGGCTAAGGATGAAGGATATAATGCAGAGATTAAGTCTCAGGTACAATGTACGATTGCAGTGCTTCAAGCGGAATATGATAAGTTTAAGGCAGGAGAGAAGACAGAGCAACAGGCAAAGTATGACGCTAAAGAGACTATTCGCGTAATGAGATACCGAGACGACCAGAGCGGATATTTCTGGATTGATGATGTGGATTATACATTGGTAATGCATCCGATTTTGGTGGAGAACGAAGGCAACAACCGTTATGATTTGGAGGATCCTAACGGTGTTATGATTGTCCAGTCTATTGTAAAGGTATGTCAGTCTCCTGAAGGCGGCGGTTACAATGAATTTTATTTTACTAAGGCTGATGGCAAGACTGTGGCGCCGAAGATTGCATATTCTCAGATTTTTGAGCCATGGGGATGGATTGTATCTACAGGTAACTACATAGACGATATTGATGCGGACAAAAAGAAGACCAGTACTACTATGGACGATCAGTACCATGACGTAATATTAAGAGTAGATATTATCTTTTTCATAGCGATTGTTATCGGATTGATTATCGCTTTCATGGTTGGACGTATTATTATTGCTCCGCTCAAAAAGATTCAGGATTTTGCAGGGCGTATTTCTGACGGTGATTTAACCACTGATGTGGATGTAAAGCAGACTAACGAGATAGGGCAGACAGCGGACGCCTTGCGCAATGCGCAGGAGAGTATGCGTAGGCTGCTGCAGGATATTCAGAATGTGGCTGATGGAGTCAATAATGTATTAGAGCAGTTTGACGCTTCCTTTGGCAATATGAGGGAGTCTATTACCCAAGTGAACGCCGCTGTGGATTCCATTGCGGATAACGTGGGACGACAGGCAAGCTCTACTGACACAGCCAATGATGATGTAAGCGTTATGGCGGATAAGATTCAGAATACGGAGAGCGAGGTAGACAACCTGAACAACAATTCAAGGGAAATGAACGATATCAGCAGGAAGTCTATGGATACATTAAAGCAGTTGATTGAGGTGAACAACACTACCCGTAAGAACATTGCCAATATGGCGGAACAGATTAATTCAACCCACAATTCCGTACAGCAGATTCATATGGCTGCTAACCTTATCAATGAGATTTCAGACCAGACAAGCCTGCTTGCGCTGAACGCCAGCATTGAGGCGGCAAGAGCGGGAGAGGCCGGTAAGGGATTTGCGGTTGTGGCAGATGAGATTGCCAAGTTAGCAAATCAGTCTTCAGATTCCGTAGAGGAGATTGACAGAGTGGTATTAGAGCTGCAGGAGAATGCAACAAAGTCTGTGGAGGGCATGAAGGAAATCAATATTTCCGTAGACCAGCAGGTAAATTCCCTGATGGAGGCGCAGCGTATATTCGAGCAGCTTCATAATGAACTGGGAACCTGCGTAAATTCTGTTCAGTCTATTGATAACCTGACAGAGGAAGTAGAGAAGCAGCGCTCCAGCGTCATTAAGTCTTTGTCTTTGCTTAACAGCTTAGCTCAAGACAATGCGGCAGTGGCAGAGGAAACTTCAGCTATGTCTTCAGAGCTTTCTAAGGCAGTGGATGACTCCGCTTCTATTGTTACTGATTTAGAGAACAAGGTAGAGATTTTAATGGACAATATCCACAAGTTCAAACTGTAAGAACAGATATAATAAAGAGTAAAAAAGGCTCTGCATTGATTATGTGCAGAGCCCTTTTTGTGGCTGGTGGTTTTATATATGTATGACGTATATAATATGTGATTTTTGGTTTTAATGTTCATCTAACCTATTGCAAAAAAGTCCTCCGCCTCTTTAGGCGGAGGGAGAATATCAATTAGAAAAACGATTGACAATTTCGCGGATGGAACTTGCATTTTCTTCATTTACATTTACGATATCGGACAGATTCTTAGTCGTCTGTTTTGTCTGTTCAACTCTTTCTAAGATAGCTTCTGTACTGATATCACCGTTCATTGGATTGTTTTGTACAGCGTCAATACGCGCTTGAATGTCTTGAACTGATTGCACAAACGTGTTAGAGCCATTACTTATTTCTACAATAATGTCTTTGATTTGCGTAGTAAACATATTGTATTCGTTTGTTGATGATACAAAATCTTTAAATTGCGTTAAGATGTTGTTCTCCATAAAATTGATAATATCGTCAAAACATTTCTGTACCTTTGCAATATTCTGTTTTGTTTCGCTGCAAATAGATTGAATATTTGTAGCTGTCTCGGATGAATCCTGCGCCAGATTGCCTATCTCGCCTGCTACAACTGCAAATCCGCTTCCGGCTTCTCCCGCGCGCGCCGCTTCAATAGAAGCATTTAATGACAAAAGGTTTGTCTGGCGTGTAATATCTAAAATCTGAGTTGCCATCTCGTCAATCTGGGTAAGCGATTGCAAATCTACCATTGCTTTTTTGATTTCAGTATCAATCTTTTTGATTTCATTGGTTGTATCCTCAAGAGAGCTGCTGACAGCCGCTTTCATTTCCGACAGTCTGTTCATTAAATCTGTGCTTCTTGTATTACCAATTTGTATTTTTTCTTCTATCTGTGAAACCACATCAGAAATTGATGCAACTTCATCATATACTTCCTGTACGGTTTCGTTGACCTTCTCTGTATGCCCCGCAAATTGCTCTGTTACGCTGGTATTTTCCTCAACGCATTCAATTAACCGGCTGGAGGAATCCGACATGTTTGTTGCCGACTGCGTTAATGAATCTGAGCAATGTCCAAGAGTGTTGATAATATCCATAAAGGAATCGCTTAACGAGTCCAATGCTGTGGCAATCTGCCCGATTTCGCTTTTGCGGTTAATATATTTTTCAAGGTTCGCATTTTTATTTATTTTAAGGTTTTTGAAATCCCATATTGCGCTTGTAACATATGATAATGGCTTTGTGCTGAAATATATTACTAACCATGATAATACCATAATCATAATACATGCCAGAAGACAGATGATTCCTAACTTAGCCATAGTTTTGTATGTTTCTGCATACAGGTCTTTTTCTTTTACCTTGGCGATTACAGCCCAATCATATTTTTCATTATATTGATAAGAAATAATGCACTTGTTTCCTGATTTATCTTTTAAATTCAGTTCTTTTGTATTTGACTTATTGTTTTGTTTTATTTGCTTTATTGCTTTTAAAAGTATGTCGTCTTTTACTTCCGCTCCCGCTAAGGATGCGTCCTCGTCAAATATGTAAATGCCTGTGTCGACGTTAATAGCGGAAAACTGTACAAAGCTGTCTTTTTGTGCGTTAATCCGGTTTAATGTATCTTTGAGAGACTCGGAAAAAGAGGCGCCGCCGACATATCCTAAAATAGTTTTGCTATCCTTGTCATAAACAGGACAATACATAGACAAAGCCAATTTTTTGGAAGCGGGGGACACAATAATACCGGCGTTATATATACCGTCGCAGTTTTCCATTGCAGTTTGAAGTTCTTTTAAGGGCTCGCCTTCGCGCGTCGTCATGCCGACTACTTCAGGGTTGGAATGCGTAATAACGTGCGTATTCCATTCGCCTATATAAATTCCTTCCCAGTTATCCAAAGAGGCGTAATAATCTTCTGTGTATTCCTGAGCCTTTTTCTGAAGCTCAGCATTTTGCGGCTCCTTTAAAAAATCTGCTACAACGCTGTTCGTACTGAACTCTTTTAGTAAATTCTCCTGATTGCTTACATATTCATCAAAAAGAGTAGCCTGCGCAGTAAGCTTTGACTGCATATTGTTTAATGCAGACAGCTTCATTGTGTGCGTCAGCTCTAATCCCGTAATAATAAACAATATTGCAATACAAATAACGGTTATTAACGTTATCATAATAGTGAGAATCGTCCGTAGTTTTTGATTTTTTATCATTCTGTTACTCCTTTGCATTTAAAAAATATTATCATATACATCACAACAATGTGTCATTCAGTCTGAAATCACTCCTCCTTTTTAAAGTAAAACAGGCTTCATAAAGGACTTATCTTTAAAGAAGTTAAGCATCTTTTTTTTGCTGCGCTTCAGGAAGCGAGTCTTTACTTTTTATGTGTTTTCCTATAATCTCCGATACATCTGTAATTGTCATAAAAGCAGAGTAATCGTCTTTTTCTATGATTTTGCGTAAAGCCGGAAGCTCAATTCTTGTTATGACGCAATAGAGAATCGTCTTCTCGCCGGAAATCAATCCGGCGCCTTTTATAAAGGTGACTGTTCTTCCTAACGTAGTGAAAATGTCATCTGCAATCTGACGTCCTTCGTTAGTTATAATCATTACAGCTTTACCCTGGTCAAGTCCCATATTAATAAAGTCGACAACTTTAGATGTAATAAAATAAGTAAGCAGACTGTAAAGCGCTCTGTCCAGTCCGAATAGAAGCCCCGCAGTGAGGTAAATAATAAAGTTAAAGCAAAGCACTATCTGTCCAACCGATAACGACGTCTTGCGGCTCAGCATGATTGCAACCGACTCCGTTCCGTCCAAGCACCCTCCGGTTCTGATAATGAGTCCCACGCCGACTCCAAGTATAATTCCGCCAAATACAGTAGCTAATAACGCATCATAGGTTGCAACGTCATCAATGCTTGAAAACACCTCCAAAAAAATGGAAAAGGACAGCATTGATACTAAAGTGCGAAGCCAGAAATTCTCCCCAAGCTGTTTTGCTCCAATGATTACAAATGGAAGATTAAGGCATACCGTTAAAATACTTAAAGAAATAGGAGTCAGATTACTTATAATAATACTTATACCAACTATTCCGCCATCTAAAATCTGGCATGGAACCAAAAATTGTTCTAAGGCAAATGCAGCGATAATTGAACCCAGAATAAGAATAGAATAACGAATAATTGTTTTTTTAACCATAAAAAGCTCCGTTTCTTTAATTTTTTCTATGTATTAGCATATCATATTTACAATGTACATTTCAATATTATTTTGTTATAATTAATGCAGTATTACGTTGTAACTATTGATATGGTAATATTACGCCAATATTATTTTACGCAGATGTCTTCTAAAGTATGATTATTTAAGGAGGTTTTTATGAAGAAACGTTTATTGAGTTTTGTTTTGGCGCTATCTTTGTGCGGGAGTCTGACGCTATGCGATTGGGGCGGTTATGTTAATGCGGCAGGAAAGACTGCGGCAACTAACGCAAGCGTAACGCTAAAGTCAAAGAAGGTTAAGAAGATTACGTTAAAGGTTAAGCAGTCTGTTAAGTTAAAGCTTAAAAATGCTAAGAAAAAGGTTACATATTCATCAAGCAAAAAGAAGGTTGCAAAGGTTACTAAGAAAGGGAAGGTGACAGCCTTAAAGGTTGGCGCCGCAACGATTACAGCTAAGTCCGGTAAAAAGAAATATAAATGCAGGGTTACTGTAATATCCGGCAAAAATGTAAATAAGGATTCTGAAGGACAGGCAACAACGCAAGGACAGGCAACAACAACGCAGGAGCAAGCAACAACAACGCAAGAACAGGCAACGACAACGCAAGAACAGGCAACGACAACGCAAGAACAGGCAACGACAACGCAAGGACAAGCAACAACAACGCAAGGACAGGCAACAACAACGCAAGAACAGGCAACGACAACGCAAGAACAAGCAACAACAACGCAAGGACAGGCAACAACAACTGAGTCTCAAAGTACCGAGGATACCGCAAAGGTAGATGCCGGCGAATATTCGCTTACAAACGTGCATAACGGAGAGGGAACATTTTATGACAGGGAAACTCCGGGCGCATGTAATCTTGATGATTATGAAGCTGTTTATTATACAGTAGCTATGCAGACAGAAGATTACATGAACAATATGGCGGGAGCCTATATTGAGATTACGGATAAAGATGGCGATAAGGTACAGGCAATGGTAACTGACCGTTTGCCGGAGGGTAAAAAGGGCGACATTGATATGACAAGGAAAACATTTTTAGCCATTGAACCGGAGATAACGGGGCGTATGAATATTACATGGCGGATAATACCGCTTCCGACTGACGAGCCTATTTGTTATAAATTTAAGCCTACAAGCAGCGAGTATTGGGCTGAGGTACAGGTTAGAAACCACCGTTATCCGGTAAAATCTTTAGAATACTTTGATAATAATACAAAGCAGTATGTGGCATTGGAGAGGAAGGAATACAATTACTTTGCCGCCGCAAACGGAATGGGAAAAGGACCGTATACTTTTCGCGTGACAGATATTTACGGACATGTGTGTATTGATGAAAACATACCCTTAGATACTAGTGAGAAGCTTATTAACGGTAAGGCAAATTTCCCATATTAATAAATGGTATTGAATTTTTTGTTTGGAGGTATATTGAGAGTTGGATATGACACTGGAGGAAGTACGGGTTAATATTGACCGAGTAGATGCAGAGATTAAGAAGCTGTTTGCAAGGCGTATGGAGCTTGCTGATAATGTGGCGAGAGTAAAGGCGGAAACGAAGGATGATATTTTTAAACCGGAGAGGGAGGTTGCTATTATTAATAACCTGACTCAGGATGTGGGAGAAAATATCAAAAAGGAATATATTGCGCTTATTAAGCGCATTATGGAAATCAGCAGAAAATATCAATACGGACGTACATTAAAACTCAGGGATTGCCTTGATGTTGAGTATGTTACAGAGCTTCCAAACGTGGAGTCGGCGGCAATGGTTAAGAATGAATTATACATTTGCAATATGGTTTCCAAAGATAAAGTGGCGACAGTGGATTCCTTTGAAGAGGTAGCGCAGTTGATTACATCTAATCAGGCGGATGCCGGAGCAGGTATATTGGAGGATGTAAGCGTGCAGGCGGCGGATGAGATTCACAACATGCTTGTTAAGCACCGTCTGTATATTAATCAGTGCGAAGTAGTAGAGGATGGCGGAATAAAGAAAAAGGTAGTAATGTTTGGAAAGAAGCTTGTCGTATTGCCGGAGCATAACCGTATGAAGATTATGTTTGTGTGCAATAACAAAAGCGGTTCGCTTGCAAGCATTTTATCCATGATATCCGATTACGGCGTAAACCTTACGGAGATTCACTCTAAACCTAACAGGGAGAAGGATTGGAATTATGAATTTTTCCTTGAATTTGAGGCGAATTTTCTAAAGGAAGAAATCAGGGCGCTGATTTTTCAGTTAATGAATGAAACTCAGTATTTTCAGATACTTGGAAGTTACAGGTGTGAAGGAGATATATAACTATGTATGCATGTTCTAATTGCGGAGGTAATCTTATATATGATATCGCTGCACAAAAATTAAAATGCCAATACTGCAGCGAGCTTTATGATCCATACGAAGTTACGAAGGAACATGATGGGGAAGAAAGGTTGGAATATGATGTGTCAGTATTTTCATGTCCCCAGTGCGGCGGCAGCATTTACAGTACTGACCAGACAGCGGCGGGATTTTGCAGCTTTTGCGGAGCGTCGACTGTTCTAAGCAGCAGAATTGAAAAGGAGAAGCGTCCGGGCTTCATCATTCCTTTTCAGATATCAAAGGACGAGTGCAAGAAGTCCTACAAGAAGATGGTAAGGCGCGCTGTATTTGCGCCTAAGGAGCTTAAAAATTCTAAATGTCTGGAAGAATTTCGCGGTATTTATATGCCCTATTGGCTGTATTATATAACTCAGCGTGGAAGGGTAAGTATAAGTGGAAGTAAAAGCAGGAGATCCGGAGATTATATTTGCACAAGCCATTATGATTTAAATTCGGATATAGACGTTTATTACAAGGGCGTTTCCTATGATGCGTCGTCGTCATTTGCAGATAGTATAAGCCAGACATTAGGGCCATATGACGTAAAGAAAATTATGGATTTTACGCCGTCTTATTTGAGCGGTTTTTATGCGGATACTGCTGATGTTGATTCGTCTGTTTATGACGAAGATGCGATGAATTTGGCGACTGATGTAACGAAAGATTTCCTTGAAAAGAAAACGATAGTTGGTTCATACAACATAGAGGATACAGACGAGACGTTAAAAAACAAGCTGAATACCTGTATTGAGCAGGCGGACAGAGCAATGTTTCCGGTCTGGTTTATGACTTACCGGAATCGGGACAGGGTGGCATACGCTACTGTAAACGGTCAAAATGGCAAGGTAGTGGCGGATTTGCCTGTCAATTTAAAAAAGTATTTTATAGTATCCCTGTTGTTGGCGGTCATTTTATTTTTATTGCTGAATATGTTTTTCACATTTACTCCTAGCGTTCTCTTGCAAATAGTGAGCTGCATTTCTTCGGTTGTTCTTTTGCTGTATCATCAGGAGCAGGTACAGATTGATGTAAAAGAAGGATATACGGACGATAAAGGAAAGGAGTTTAATTTAAAGCTTAAGCAGCAGAGGAGGGAGAGAGCTAGCCATGAGGCAGCGGCGGCTCTTGGAATGGAGGATGCAGAGCCTTACCGAGTTGTTTTGAAAAATAAAAAAGCGGCGAAAAAAAAGAATGTAAATAAAACATCAGCGGATACCGTGATGATTGTTATAGTCTCTGCTATTATAATATCTGCTATGACAATGGGAACTTCAGAATGGATTCGTATCTGTATGATAGTTTTTATATTTGTAGGCTTGGCGGCGGGAATAAAAAGTATTGTCCGGTCACATGCGAGCGGCGGCGGAACAAAGGCTGTGTGGGGTATGATTTCCATTGTAATTGCTTTATTGATTGTATTTTGGAATCCTGTAAATGACATTTATTATTATGCGGCAGTCATACTTTCTATTGCGGCAATATTGGTTACGATAATAGACTTGATTTTCCGATATAACATATTGGCAACAAGGAAGATTCCGCAGTTTGACTATAAGGGAGGTGACCATCGTGGCTAAAAAAACAAATACTTGGTTAAGATGGTCTTTTAAGAATAATAAACGCAATGGATATTTATTTTTAATTATATTTGCGTTGAGCCTTCTGACAACTGTATCCGGAACAGCGGCTTTTACTGTTAAAGCACAGGATGAACAGGACATAATTAAGACTTATGACAATCAGGAAACGGGATATCAGGCTGTTCTTCAAGATGAGGCGCAGCTTATGACTAGCGATGATCGCGAGCGGCTGATTTACGACATGAGGCCCATTACCCAATATGGAAACGCAGCGTTTCTGTCTGTAAATGAAAACAACAGCTCTACGTCATATCTGGCGGAGTATGCATATAATGCATTGTTTGGGCAGGAGCCGGGAACGATATTTGTAATTGATATGTATAACAGGCAGATATATGTATACAGTTATGGAAGTATGTTAGATGTTATATCTGTGGCTTATGCCAATACCATAACCGATAATGTGTATAAGCTTGCCACAAACGGAGATTATTACGGGTGCGCAAGCAAGGCGTATGAGCAGATTATTTCGCTTTTGCAGGGACAGAAGATTTCACAGCCAATGAAGTATGTAAGTAATGCGCTTTTGGCAATTGTCATAGCGTTATTGCTCAATTATATACTGGTAAGACTGACAGCGAGAGTAAGTAAGCCTACAGACGGACAATTGATTGAAGGGGTGTTCAGTCAAAAAAAGATTGGCGATATTTCTCCTATTTTTGTAAGAGAGGATCGAGTCTATAGCCCGCGTTCTTCAGGAGGAAGCGGAGGTGGTGGCGGAGGCGGCGGTCATAGCGGCGGCGGTGGAGGCGGCCATAGCTTCTAAGCGTTTCACTAATCTTAACGGACATAAAAATATGCGTAAAAAACAGGCTGGGCGTAAATGCACAGCCTGTTTAATATTATAAATAAAATTAAAACCGTAAACTCTCTAGCGGTTCAGAATGTAGTTTTTAACTGCTTTAAAGCTTTCTTCGCTTACCGCATGTTCAATGCGGCAGGCGTCCTTAGTGGCAATATCCTCGGAAACTCCAAGTTCAATCAGCCATTTGGAAATCAAGGTATGGCGCTCATAAATCATTTCTGCAATTTTTTTTCCGCTGTCAGTAAGATAAATATACCCCGCATTAGTTACTGTAATATGTCCTTTTTCCCGAAGATTTTTCATGGCAATGCTTACGCTTGATTTTTTGTAGCCCATTTCATTTGCCACATCTACAGAACGCACTACCGGCAGTTGTTTGCTTAGCACTAATATAGTTTCCAAATAATCCTCTGCTGATTCGCTTGTACGCATAATCTTCACCTCGTATCATCCTAAAAAATCCTGTATTATTGCGAGCTTCGTTAAAGATAACCGCAACAAATGGGAATGCATTATAATTTACAGCTATAATAGTATAACATTAAAATGAGGGAAAGTGAACAAATTAAAAAAATTTTGTATTTATTGCGCAATAGCAGTAAAAATTAATTGTTCCTTTTACTAGGAATTGTTTGAGAGACATGTTATAATGTATGCGAAGATAATGGGCGGCGCATGAGCGATAAAATAAAAACAACCAATATACAAAGGGGGATTGAAATATGGGCCGGATGTTGATTGTATCAAGGGCAGACCAGTTAGACGCATATAAGCAGTTAGCGGAGGAGTATTCTGTAGGGTTTGAGATTAATGATTTTTTTGCTCCGGAGGTTTTGGACGATGAAGATAAAGTCAACTTCATAATTAAACAATATGAGAATGTTGGAGTGCCTGAGGGAAGCACCATGCATGGGGCGTTTTATGATGTTGTAATATTCAGCGAGGATGAAAAGATTAGAGCTATTGCCAAGCAACGTATGGAGCAGAGTTTAAGTATTGCAGAAAGGCTTCATGTCAGGGCTGTTATATTTCACACTAATATTACTCCAATGCTGTCCGGCGAGGTATACAATCAGAGCGTTATTGATAAGACCTGCAGCTATTTGGAGGAGCTTTTAAGAAGCCATCCGGATGTTGATATTTATATGGAGAATATGTTTGATGCTGATCCGGATATTCTTGTACAGATTTCTAAAAAGCTTTTTGATAGTTACAGTAATTTTGGAATTTGTCTTGATTATGCCCATGCCAGCATTTCACCTACGCCTATTTCTAAGTGGATTAAGGCGCTTTTTCCGTATGTTAAGCATATACATATAAATGATAATGATTTGCAGAGAGATTTGCACTGGGCGTTAGGAGACGGACAGATTGACTGGGAGCTGTTTGGTTATTATTATGCAAAGTATTTAAGCCAGTGCAGTTTATTAATTGAAACTACGGAGATTGACAGGCAGAGAAAATCGCTTAATTATTTAAGGGAGCAGGTTTTTTGTAAGAATGAGGAGCTTTTGGCGGAAAATATGCTGGAACAGATTTTCCATTATATGACGCAGTTGGCCGACGAAAAGGGATTTACAGCAACTATAAGGCTGCTTACAGATATGGGAAGGACTTTGGTAAATTCCGAGAGGGCTTCGTTTTGGTATTGGGATAAAAAGCAGCAGCAGTATTGGACTTTGGCTGCGCTGGGAAGCGGTAAGATTGTTGTGCCGGAGGGAGCCGGTATAGTAGGCGCTTCTATTGTAAACAATGAGATTATAAGAATAGATGATCCGTATCAGGATAAGCGGTTTAATCCGGAGGTTGATAAGGAGACGGGATATGTAACTAAATCTATATTATGTATGCCGGTAACTAATACTCAGGGTAATGTAATAGGCGCATATCAGGCCATTAACAAGCTTGGAAAAGAGAGTGCATTTACGGAGCGTGATGTAAAGCGGCTGACGCTTGCGGCAATATACTGCGGTAAGACTTTAGAGTCGCATATGCTCTATCATGAAGCGCAGGTTGACCAGCTCACCGGCCTAAAAAACAGGAGAGGATTTTATGAGTATTATAGCGACGTGGTGGAGCCTCAGCTAAGGCGGGGAGCCAGCGCCATTATGTGCGATATTGACTTTTTCAAAAAGGTAAATGATGTTTACGGGCATAATGCAGGCGATGCAGTATTAGTGCATGTATCAGACATTTTAGTGGACATGCTGAAGGGCAGAGGAGAGGCCATCCGCTGGGGTGGGGAAGAATTTGTATTGCTTTTGCCGGAGCTTAAAGAGGAGGAGGCGGCAAAGCTTGCCGAGGACATTAGGAGCAGGGTTGAGGCTTCGGTTTGTGTTTATGAAGATATAGATATACATATCACAATGTCGTTTGGAGTAAGAGGATTAGAGGAGGAGAAAAATGCAGACGCCAATATTGAGGCGGTAGATATGAGGTTATATAAGGCGAAAACCACAGGAAGAAATAAGGTAGTGGCTGCTGATGAATAAAAACCGGCAGGTAAGATGCTTAAATGGGAGGAAGTGAACACTGGTGATAAATAGCAGACAGAATGATATACCTAAGACAGTGTTTGTCAGTTATAGTTCTAAAGACGCAGAAACAGTAAGCCGCGTTTTAAAGGTTTTAGATGAAATAGATGTCGCATACTGGAAAGCGCCTGAAATGATTCCGGCAGGCTCTAATTATGCAAGGGAGATTCCCACTGCAATAGAGGGCTGCCAGATATTTTTGCTGCTGCTTTCTAAGGTCGCGCAGGAATCTATCTGGGTGGAGAAGGAAGTGGATACCGCAGTATGTAACCGCAAGGTTATAATTCCGATTCAATTGGATAACGAACCGCTTAATTCTATGTACCGTTTCTATTTAAATAACGTGCAAATGATTATGGCAGGCAATAATTGGGATATGGCTATGGAGGAGCTTAAGAAGCAGATAAGTCTTCTGCTGGGATTGGAGCCTGATTCAAGACGAGTCGGACAGGCTGAGCGTATAGGCAATGCATTAAGAAATAAAAAGAACGCCGCGCTTAAAAATGAGAGTGACCGTAAGACTGTCGATGACGAGTACAGTGTGCTTAAGCTTGGCGGCAGTGAGGAGAGTGCAGCTAATAAGAATACAGACAGCGCTGCGGAACGCCACAGAAAGAAACGGGCGGATGCATTTTCATGGAATCCTGAGCCGACAGAATGCGAGCATTGCGGAGGAGAGGTATATAGGGAGGATAAAGGGGTTTACCGCTGCAAAAGCTGCGGAAAGCATACCTATGATTATTATTATAAGGTTCGCAATTATTTAGAGAAAAACGGTTCGGCTCCGGCAGTCATTATTGCAAAGGAGACAGGGGTTCCGAGAAAGGTTATTGATAACTTTTTTAGAGACGAATATTTAGAGATTCCGAGTTTTTCAACCATTCGGCTGTCATGCGCCCGATGCGGCGCGCCAATTCGTACCGGTACTTTGTGCGATAAATGCAAGCTGATAACGCCTGCATCATCTACAGAACCGCGCGGGGAATGGCGTTCCAGTGTGGTGAAACGGAGGCGGTAGGATATGAGGAAGACCATCTGGGTGATGGGAACAAAGAGACAGGATATGATAACAGCGCAACGTCAGATAAATGCTTTAGGAAGTATGAGGGCGGTGTGCCTGTTATCATTTGCGGCTTTAGAGAGGGCAGTGGAGTCGCTGCCGGATAAACCGCCTTCACTTTTAATACTCGATTATGAGATGTCCAAGGAGGAGGATTTTCGCTCACTGGATTATTGGAATCAGCAGCCGGTTTTAGCGGGAGTTCCCATTTTTTTTATGGCGGATAAGAGAAATGAAGAATTGGATGAGGAGTGTTATTTAAAGGGCGCCACTGTCGTTGTCCACAAGCCATTTACAAGGTCAAACATATTAAGAATTGAACGCTCTGCATGGCAGTACGAGGTGACAAGGGATTATGAAAAAACATTGCAGAGGCAGGCTTCGGACCTTCAGGCCGCTAAGGAGATAATGCATCTTAATAAACAGTTAAATTCCAGAAACCAGTTGCTGCACCAGCTTTTTGGACGATATTTTTCTGAGAAGGTATTGGAGGTGATTCTCGAGCAGCCGGAAGGTGCGGCTATTGGAGGGGAAAAGAGAGAGCTTACAATAATGATGGCGGATTTGAGAGGCTTTACTTCGCTTTCTGCAGATTTGGAAACAGAGGAGGTAACAAGGCTTCTTAATGTTTTTTTTGAAAATATGGTAGGCGTGATTAATAAGTATCGGGGAACAGTAATTGAATTTTTAGGCGATGCGGTGTTGGCAGTATTTGGCGCGCCAATTATCACTGAAAATCATACCGAGGACGCTATAGCCGCTGCAATTATGATGCAGAACAGAATGATTAAGGTTAATGCGGAGTGTCAGCAAAACGGATATTCCAGATTAGAGATGGGCATAGGTATTCATAGAGGCGAAGCTTTTATTGGAAATATAGGTTCCGAAAAGATGATGCGCTATAATGTAATCGGGCAGGTAGTAAATGAATGCTCAAGGATTGAGAGTTATAGTATTGGCGGTCAGATATTATTGTCAAAGGAAGCTTTAGATGCGGTTTCATGTCCTGTTATTATAGATGAGCAGTTTGATATCAAGGCAAAAGGATTGCAGGGCAGTATGTCTGTAAATGTAGTGGCAGGTATTGGAGGAGAGTATTCCATTAATCTTCTTCAGGAGGAACCGGAGAAAATGAATATTATTCCGGAGGGTATCTGGTTTGAGCTTCATCCCATGGATAAAAAGAAAATTATGGAACAGTTTGTGAGAGTGATTCCGGTTTTATGTTCTTATAAACAGGCTGTGGTAAGAAGGCTTTACGGGGATGAAAGTCCATTGGAGCTTTTAATGGACGCCGAGCTTAGGGCGCTTGATAAAAAGGGTAATTTAATTTTTGAAGGAGTGTACGCCAAGCTTACTAAATGGGATAAAGGGGAAATCACTTTAAGCTTTACCCATATAAACCAAGAGTTTTCGGAATTTATAAAAAAATTAGAATGTATTGACAGAGAGAGTGAGGAGACGATGGAAAAGGAACAGGACGAATATACAGCAATAGAAGACAAACATATAATGGAAGGCATGTGCGCAGGATTTCGTAATGACAAAAGGCATATCGTTGTGGCTGAGGTTACAAAGCAGATTGCAGCAGAACTGGAACAGTGGGTGGAAGAGGAGGATTATCAGGCTTCGCTGCCGGTATGCGGCGATTGGCTTAATGCTTTATCCTGCCGGTATTTGCTGCTTGTAGGCAAGGCTGAAAAAGGAGAAGAACAGCAGGTGTTTTTTATAAGTGACAGCAAAGCGGTCAGGGCGTTGGAGATATTAGACTGCCTGTTACCGGAATTTGCATTGGTCAAAGGTAATTGGAGAGTGGCTTGCGGTAAGATTTCTGCTGCAATCTTAAAGGTTGAGATGGCGGACAGGGAAGCAGAAAGTATATTAGATTATTACAGAAAAATGGTATCGGAATATTTTCAGAATACCAACGTGGTTGAGGCAAAGGAATATGGAGAATCACATAGGGAGGAGATTATGCTTCTGCCCCGTTATTTAAAGAAACAGATTTCGTGGGCTTATGTAAAGACTACTGATGTGGTGAATAAAGGAACTAAGATAGTGGTTAGGCCTTTAGAAAATTCTTCGGGTATAGAGGTTGTTTCGCAGGAAGATACTTATATTATGATTGGATGCAGGGGAGAGGTGTATGTAATAAAGAGAGACACCTTTGAAAAAACATATCAGGCGACTGACGAGCCTTTAGATGTGTTTTCGAGTATGATGGAATTTTTTGCGGAGGTTCAGGTTTTGGATACAGGCGAATATATAACAATAGATGAACAGGCTCATCTGTGTTATCCAAAACAGGGAAGCGGTATTTATGTTATGCCGCTTACAAGCAGAACAAAAGTATTTCCGTCAGGCGGCGATGGAAATTACTTTTTAGGAAGACCGGGAGATTATATGGCAGTAAAAGCGGATGATATAACAGATATTTATATTATCAGAAGGGACATTTTTGAAGATACCTATGAACCTGCGCAGCCATAAGCTTTTAAAAAACCTTAAGGTTAGATTTGCATTAATAATTTTGGGTATACTAACATTTGAAAGGAGAGTGGTAAGATGAGTGCATTGCATGTTACAAAAGGTAATTTTGATGAGGAAGTATTAAACAGTGATAAACTGGTGCTGGTGGATTTTTGGGCGCCATGGTGCGGTCCATGTCAGATGCTTACACCTATTATTGAGGAGCTTGCCGATGAGCAGACGGATGTTAAGATTTGCAAGGTAAATGTTGACGAGGAGCCGGAGCTTGCTATGGATTTTCAGGTAGTAAATATTCCGACACTGATGGTTATGAAGCATGGAAAGATGGTGCAAAAGGAGATTGGAGTTAGGAGTAAGGAAGAGATTTTAAGTATGATTAACGGGTGATTATAAGATTTAAGCTTAGCAGCTTGATTTTTACCTGCTTTATTTAATTCAAGACTCGCTTGCGAGTCTTGAATTAGCATATTTTAAAAATATTTTTATTATGCGGGGGATGGTAATTTGGGAGATACATATTATAGGGAGCTTGAGAAAAATCAAAAAAGGGAGGAAAGACTGTTAAATAAAAAGTCATGGAATCTAAAGGTTAAGGATCAGATTTATGAAAAGGTTCCAGAAGGAGTGAGGGTGAATCTGGAAAAGGCATTTATGAAGGCCTTTGAATTTATTTTTGTTAAGGGAAATGGGATTATTGAGAAGACCATGGATAAGGAAATGCGTGAGCTTGACGCAAAGCTTGCAGATGACTTGGTATCCGATGCAGCAGACCGCCAAAGTGTAAAAGCGATGGATAAGCAGGCAAAGAAGGGAAGCCTTGCAAACCGTACTGCAACCACTGTTACGGGGTTTAGTATGGGATTTTTAGGAATGGGGCTTCCGGATATTCCTTTGTTTGTAAGCACACTGCTCAGGGACATTTATGGTATTGCAGTGGGATATGGCTTTGACTACGCATTGGAACAGGAGAAGATATATATTTTAAGGCTTTTACAGTTGGCATTATGCGAGGATGAGCAGCGTACAGATAAGAATAGGCGTTTGTTTAAGGATAAAATGCAGGATTATAATATGGAACAGGAGATTGCTTTGACCGCCAAAGTACTTTCCGATGCGCTGCTGGTGGAAAAGTTTGTTCAGGGGATTCCTATTATTGGTGTAGTTGGAGGCATTGTGAATTTTAAAATTTATGACAATGTACATGCATTTGCAGCGGTAAACTATAAGAAGAGGTATTTGATGCGTAAGATTGAGGAGGAAAGACGACATTAGTTTTCTATACAGGGCTTTTGTTGTTGTAAGGCAATGAGGAGGGAATATGACACTACAGCAGTTGAAGTATGTTAAGTGTGTTGCAAAGTACAAATCTATGAATAAGGCAGCAGATGAATTATTTATTACACAGCCGAGTTTGTCCTGTAACATAAAGAGGTTAGAGGAGGAACTCGGATTTGCAATTTTTATACGCTTTAATAAAGGCGTGGAGATTACAGAGGAGGGAGCCGGCTTTTTAGAGTATGCAGGGCGGGTGCTTGAACAGTATGATTTGCTTGAGGAGAAGTTTATTTATAAGGGGGAAAAGCAAAGGTGCAGTATTTGTATACAGCATGATTTTATGCTTGCAAGGATATTTTTTAATCTTGTTAAGGAGACTGAAGCAGATAGATACGAATATCGAGTTTTAGAAGCGGAAGCGGATAAGGTAATTGAAAATGTAAAATTACAAAAGAGCGAGCTTGGTATTTTATATTTCAATAAGTTTAATGAAAAGTCTTTTGAAAAGCTTTGCCGAGAAAATGATTTGGAATTTCATGATTTATTTTCCTGCGGAATTTACGCGTATGTTTATAGGAAGCATCCTCTGGCAAGGATGAAGATATTATCCTGTGATGAGCTTTTAAAATATCCTTTAATTGTCTATGAGCAGGGGGACAGTAGTCTGTCGTATATGGGAGATATGATTGGAGTGTCAGAATGCAGCAAGCAGATTCGTGTCAGCGACAGGGCGGTTATGCAGGATTTGATTATGGAACTTAATGGGTATACAATTTGTGCGGGGATTTTCGATAAAGAGCAGGATAATGAAGATTATAAGGCTGTTCCATTTGCTACAGAGGAGACGGTCAGGCTTGGATACATTAAAAAGAGAAGAATACCCCTTGGCAGTTTTTCACAGCAGTATATAGAGAGGTTAAAAGGTAGAGAAGGACATGTCGGAAAGTGAAGATGTCCGGATTAATGCGCCGCTTTAAGATTAGCAAATCAAGCGGCGGCATTTTTTATCATTTGGGTACTTTAATGTTAGGATAGCGCTTTTTTACATATTTGTAGAAGAGCGACAGCGAATGCTCCTTTGTGCTGTTTCCGTAAATATAATCACTCATATAGTGGCTGAAGCCTGCACTGATTAAGTAGTCATATTTAGTTGTATGGGCTGCGTTTATTTTTCTTGCGGCATTATGATAAATTATAATTTCGTTTTGTCCATCAAGAAAATCGGAAGCGGCATTTTTGGTTTTAGAGTAAGCTTTCATGGCGCCCATATGATTGGAGGGAGCCATAAATGCTTTTGAATATTTTTGGGCGATGGCCTTATTGCAGGCAAGCTTTTTAATGATGTCGCCCGCAAGCTTTTTGTTGTCGCAGCAATTTGCTACGCAAATGAAATTGCCTCCCCAGTAATATGGGGCCGGTCCTTCGCATATGGCCCAGTCGCCATAGATACCATTTCCTTTTTCGGGAAGCTTTGTATTGTCGTCTAATGACTCGCTCTCAAGAATGAAATCTACTCCCCATGCAGAATAGAAGAATCCGAATACATTGCCTTTTGGGGATTGGTCATTCACCCAATCTTTATCCCATAAATCTGTTTTATGACTGTATCCGTTTTCATTATAGATTTTGGACTGTTCTACCCAATTCCACATATTCCGGTCAATGTTTAGTTTATTGCCGGAGGTTACCCAAGGAGTGTTTCTGTTTTGCTCGAAAGCTTTATATGAATCGAAAATACCTGAAAGCATAAAATACCCTTTTTCCTTAACTTTGGCAGCGGACGAATCAAAGCTGCTCCAATTGTTAAGAAGCTTCTGAAGCTCGTCAGGGTTATCTGTACCAAATACATCTTTCGCAATAGAACGCCGGTAAGCAAATACTCCGGCTTCGCTAAGCCATGAAGCGGCATGAAGCTTTTTGTCTTTTTTGCTTGTCCCAAGCTGCTTGGTGTACAAGTACATATTGTCTGTATCCTTTTTTGTGATGCCAATCTTTGAAAGAGGCAGCGTATAGGAGGAGTCCGCATAATCCTTTATATATTCAGGCTCCGCCAAAAAAATGTCTATCTTTTTATCGGCAGCAGCCTTTTTTCCATTTTTTAATGCCTTATTTATGGCGTTTACATATTGGCGGTTACCTAGGTTCATAATATGCCACTTTACAGTGTATTCACCTAACTTATTGGAAATTGTTCCTGTGTTTTTAGAAACCTTTTTATATCCGGTATAAAGTTTTTCAAGAACAGAGGGAAATTCGCTGCTGTAGCAATATATATTTATTACCTTACCTTCTTTAGAGGCTGCGTTTACCGGCTGTGTTTTTATGCCTGACATACTGCCGAGTAAAATGGCGGCGATAAGGGCTATTATAAATGGTTTTTTAAATTTGCGCTTCATAATAATGTCCTCCCGATATGCTCTGAGCATTGATTCAACTTTTAGTATTTTTGCATACGCTGACTGCATATATGTGTGTATTCCTTTCGTATCTCTCGCATATAATCTTGCATATCTTCTTCCTTCTCAAAACCTGCGTTGAATGCTTCTCCGTCAAACGCTTTCTCTACTCTTTTAAAAGCCAACATTGCAGAATTATCAAAATAGAACCTTCCATTTTCTTCAAAAATCATAATTTTATCACCTGTTTTCAAGTTCAGTTTTTTCCTTACTGATACAGGAATTGTAATTTGCCCTTTACTGGAGACTTTTGCTATTTCCATAATCAACATCCTTTCTATCACGCTTGATTTGCTTTACTTTCTTTACGTTATATTATATGTGAAATAAGAAAAATAATCAACAAACTTTATTTCTATTACTTTACATATTTGAAGAAAATTATTTATTTGTCACATAATTTTCAATTCCACGATAAAGGTGCTTCCGCCGCCGGGCGTGTCTTTGACTTTGA
>CANQSN010000007.1 GCA_947626505.1 uncultured Lachnospiraceae bacterium | reverse complement strand
ACGCTGCTTTTACCCTCGTTAGGCGTACAGCTTGTAAATGCAAGAACATTCACGTCGCTGCCGCAAAACTGTATATTCGTCCTAAGACTTTTATAGGATTCATTAGTACGATAATCTAATTCATGCTTTTTTTCAAATATTACGCTTCCCATATATAACCTCCTACTTCTTCATATCACGAATACGTTTTCTTTTATCCTTCTTCATCTGATTGACAGCGCCCTCTTCAATAGGTATCAATCCCAATGTGTTAAGTCCCAGATACTTCTCTACATCTTCCTGACTCTTAATAGTATCGTCTAATAATTGTAATACAACAATAATAGCGCACGTAATAATTATTCCAACAAGCATTGCAATAATAATATTTTTTAGAAGGTTCGGGCTGCTTTGATGCTCCGCCACTTTACCTGACTCAAATACTCTTGGCGGCTGCACGTCCATTATCTCAGACGCATACTCCGCCGAAACGCTTGCAAGCTCGTCCGAAATCTCTTTTGCAATCTTAGGATCAGGATATGTTACCGTAATCTCAATGCTTCGCGTCTGGTCAGGATTAACTATACCGATGATTTGAGAAAGCTCCTGATACTCCATATCAAGCTCAAGATTATCTATTACCTTCTCTAAAACAGGCCTTGAAGTAATCATTACCTGATAGTCAAGCAAAACCTGACTTCCCAACTGTAAATCTGTCAGAGAGGTCAATGCAGAAGACACAGCGCTTCCGGAATCCTCCCCTTTAGATAAAACATATAACTTGGTAGTTGACTGATATTGCGGCGTAATACACAGCTTAGTAACAAGCCCCGCCACCAACGCGCATACTACAGCTACCCCGATAATAATATATATACGGGACATCAATACAACAAATATTTCTCTTAAGTCAATCTCAATCTCTTCACTCTGATTATTACCCATATTCTTCTCCTTTTAGATATATTTATCATTATATAATAACTGTGGATTCTCATATAAAACTCTGGCAAGATAATCTACATCCACCTTCTTTTTAATCTGGTCGATACATTCCTGAAAACGACAGGTTCTATCTTTGCTGTCATGGGCGTCGCTGCCAAAAAAATGAATCATTCCGTTATTAAAAAGCTTCCGAAGATATCTGGCGCTTTTATCAAAAGCCCCTCCTACCATACTTCCGATATTCACCTGTATATATGCGCCTAAATCAATCAATTCTTCTACCCTGTCCTGATGCAATTGCAGCGCTTCGTACCTTTCTATATGAGCCGCTATCGGAATATAACCATTTAATATAAAACTCCGCAGTCCCTCATATATGGTTCTGTAACTGTCGTTAGGAACAAATTCGACCAATATATATCTGGTTCCTGCCATGGTGTAAGCCTTTTTTTCCCGAACTGCATTTACAACGTCCGGACTCCATAAAAGCTCATTACCTAAAGATATATTAAAATGCTTGGAAATCTTAAGAGCCTCCTGCTCAACCTGTTTACGTAACTGTTCCAGCCTCTCTGTCGACGCATTTTTATCACCACAGGCGTAATGCGGCGTAGCAATAATATTACGAACTCCCATATCATATGCTTTCTTGAGCATCTGTATGGTTTCCTGCATATCTCTTGCCCCATCGTCTACGCCCGGAAGGATATGACAATGCAAATCTGTATAATAACGTTTATCCATTGCTCTCCGTCCTTATCTACAACACCGGTCAATATATTGTAACATATTTAACTGACACTTATCTACATTTTTTGTCAGTTTCCATACATTACTACCGTATTCGGTTCTTCATCATTTGCATGACTACAAACAATATTACTGATATCATTATTGCCAAAGCCCCTGTATAAACAAAGCTGCTAAGGCTCCACTGTACATACTCCTGAAGAAATTGAATATAATACTTCGGGCCTGTACTAATATTTTGATACGTCTTTTCCACTAACAGGTAAAGCGGCATCAACATGCACAGCAAGCCTGAACTGACAAATGACAGACCTATAAACCTAACTCCCCTATGCGGATACTTGTGTACCAAAATCAAGAGAATTATTAATATTACGCCAATAACGCTCACTAATGGCAAAAGCCATTTAAACACGCTGTAAATATCATTTTTATACTGCCTGATATAATCGACAAATTGGAACCGAATCATTCTTATATACTCAGAGTTAATTGCTGAAATAGTTGCGTCCATATCCGCCTTAATATTGCTGTCTATCTTTATGTTATGCTCCTTATAGTATGTCTCCATAGCCGCAAGCAGTTCTTTATCAATATTATCAACCTCAACCTTAGTATCCTCGTTATTAAGGCTGTTTTCAATAAACTGCTTACCATTGATATACACCCTTTTATCCGTAATAACATCTGTAAGCACCGATTTATTGACGCCTTTAGAGTCCACAATTGTGTCAAGATTATCCATTAATTCTGCGTATACACTATTATAATAATCGGATTCGTTAATTTTATTCAAGGTCATTCCCTTATCAAAAAATCCAAAACGCAGAGCTACTGCCAGTAAAATAATTGATAAACATACAGTAAGCAGAAAAGAATAAATAACGCTTATAATATTACGAATAAGCTTCTTTCTGCCATGATTCTTTTTATTTTTATGCTTACTATTATGTCCGTTGATATCCGAAGGTTTTTTACTCATTATCCGACACCTCCTTGATAACAGGACCATTATCCGTTCTTTTAGCATACACAAAGAAACGTTCCTCGCGCTCTTTTGTAACCTTGCCAAATGGGTAACATGTATAAAGTATAAGCTGTTCCTCCGTCTTTTCCAAGTCAAATGCAGAAGAATCCGTCGCCTTGGCAATCTTGGTTTTAGTCACCTCATAAGAAAATTCACCATAATTCGTCTTTACCGTAAAGGTATCCCCTGCCTTAGCGTCTTCAAGCCCCGCAAAATAACTTGTGTCATGGCCTCCAATAAGAATCGGGCGTCCGCAGCCAAACATGCCTGAGCCTGTATATTGCCCTACGCCATTGCTAAAGCTTTCATCAGTATCCCCATAATATACATTCGCTTCAATTCCCAGTTTTTCTGAAAGCAATACTGCATAAGAGGTATTTATGGCAGGTAACGGAACTTCGCTCCACTGTTCAACATTACCGTTCTCCACAGCCTTCTTATACAAGCTCTCATCAAATCCGTTCGGATAATCCGGCGCTCCCTTTTCCATGGCAAGACCAATCTGATCTTTAACCATCTTCACCAAATCTCCTCCACAATAGAATATCAGCACATACCCGATTGCCACATACGCAACCGGCAAAAGAATGTATAACAGGGTTCTCTTTATCTTAGGATTCATCCGCAGGAGCGAATAAATCAAACCAACATGAAGCTGCTATACTAATTACTAATAATATTAATAACACCGCTCCGACATGTAAGAATCCTGATATGTTATACCCTGTATTCTTAACCACCATATCTACAGATGCGGTAACTTTATCTCCTTTTTCATCAGAGGTATTATAAAAAATCTTGTTTTCCTTAATGGACTGTTCGATATTAAATTTTTTGGTAGTACTCGGTTTTTTTGGTTTATCCTTGTCATTGTCGCCGGTATTTTGTTCCGGGGATTCTTCAGTAGTTTTATCTACAGGTCCCGTACCGGACACCAGATACAGATAACCGCTTCTGTATCCTTCTTCAACGCTTGCGTTCATATCGCCTATAAGAGAGCCAACCTCGGAACTCGATAAATTCACATCGTCTCTCTGAAAATATGAAGTCAATTCAGATATATACTCCGGATAAGCCCTATAAGTACTGCCATTGCACTGAAACGTACCTGAAGCAGCGCTTATTACCTGCTGTTCCGCACCGTTTATATCGCCGGCATATACTAAAGCGCCATTAAAACATATTACTCCGGATATAATAATAAAACCGATAATCATATATTTTATTTTATTCATATATTACACCTTGACACTTTTTGGAAGTTATTGCTTCATTACTTAGAGAAAGCTAACGTCCGAAGACGTTAGCTTCTCAATTAATGCATTAATATCTTAATAAAATTTTTTGTTACTTATAAGTTTTTTCAAAATTTTATGTTTCTGTTTTAATTAAATATTACTGATACTGAGCAATCTCAAGCTTAAATGTCTTGTCGGTACCCGGTACAGTTACTGTGTTAGTAGCTGCATCATACTTAGCAGTCTTACCATTAACTGTTACGGTCTTACCAGCATTATCAGCGCTTACCTTATAATCCTTACCAGCGTAAGTTACTTCTGCTGTCTTTGTAGTATCGTCATATGGTGTCTTAACTTTTGCAGTCTTATCGCCATACTTGATTTCTGCATCCTTAGTAGTTGTCTTAGTCTTTAATAATTCCTCAACCTTACCGTCTTTTACAGCAGTAACTAATTCCTTAGTCTCTGCCTCTGAAAGCTGAACGCTTGTATTACCAACAGTAACCTTAGCTGTAGCAATCTTGTCTAATGCAGGAAGTGTATAAGACTTGCTTCCGTCTGCATTAACAGTAGCTGTAACCTCTTTTGCTGCCTCTGTTGTCTTTGGAGCTTCTGTTGTTGCTTCAGCAGCTACAACCTTTACGGTAACTACCTTGTAGTTTGCAGCGTTGGTCTTCTGAGAAACATATACCTTAGCAGTTCCAACCTTCTTACCTGTAACAACAACCTTCTTGCCTGAAGCCTTAACAGTTGCTACCTTAGTACTAGCAGATACAGCAGCAGCCTTAACCTTGCAAGAAATAGTTGCCTTCTCGCCTACCTTAATAGTTGCGCTCTTCTTGGTTGTAACAGCCTTAGGAGCTTTCTTCTTAGATACAACGTTAACCTTGAATGTAACTTTCTTCTTCTTAGCAGTTACGGTAATTGTAGACTTACCATTCTTCTTAGCTGTAAGAGTAATCTTGCCCTTCTTAATAGAAGCCTTAACTACACTCTTCTTAGAAGACTTAATCTTAGCCTTCTTATCGCTTGCAGTCAACTTAACCTTCTTACCCTTAGCAACGGTTAAAGTCTTAGTTACTGCAACCTTACCTGCAACCTTAACTGTCATCTTCTTAGCTGCGCTAGAAACAACAACTGTAGAGAATACCATGCTTAATGCTAAAACTAAAGCGATAGCTCTCTTCATTACATTTTTAGACATCCTAAATAACCTCCATTCATTAATATTTTATTAAGATATTCAATAATGCAGCCATGTAACTTTATGTCACATACTTACGAATGGTATGTTAGCACATTTTTTTTTTTCTGACAAGTATTATTTTTCAGTTTCCATTTTTTTGCTGTTTAAGAAAAATGCAGTTTTTTCCTTTATTTCACTTTTCTCTCACATCTAATTATGCAAATTGTATAATCGAATCAAATTAGTGTCTTTTAACTGTACTTTTTTTACAAAACTACTTAATTTTTATATTCCATTTTTTTTTAAAACTTGTAAGTATTTCCAAAAAAGAATATAATTATAAATACTATAAACTATTTTGGGAGGTGCTGTCATGATTGCTGCCGACTATCATTTACACTCTGCGTTTTCAAGCGATTCTTCGACTTTATTAGACGAGCAGGTGAAGGCTGCCATATCCGGCGGACGCCTTAAAAGACTTTGCATTACAGATCATATGGATTTTGATTTTCCGGAAAATGAATATGGATATACTTTCCAATTTGATATGGAGGAATATCTAAAGGAGATTAACCGGATTAAGGAGCTATATAAAGGAAAAATCAGACTTTGTACGGGAGTGGAGCTTGGCATACTCCCTCATCTTGGGCCAAAGCTCAAACACTATATGGATAAATATGGAGATAAGCTTGATTTTGTAATTGCTTCCTCCCATCTGGTGGATGGCATGGACCCTTATGAACCGATTTATTTTGATACATATGATACAAAAACCGGAATTAGAAAATATTTAGAAAGCATTATTGAGAATATAGACGTTTTTAATGATTTCGACGTATATGGACATCTTGATTATGTAGTAAGATACGCGCCGGAAAAGGATAAATACTATAACCCTTTAGACTACATAGATTACTTTGATGAGATTCTAAAAAAATTAATTGAAAACAACAAGGGAATTGAGCTGAACACCGCGGGGCTAAAAGCCGGATTATCCTTCGCCCACCCGCACCCTCTTATATTAAAACGATACCGTGAGCTTGGGGGCGAAATCATAACAGTAGGCTCAGACGCACATTCTCCAGAGCGCCTTGCCTACTGTTTTGACAGAGTTCCGCATATTCTTACCGATGCCGGTTTTAAATACTACACTATATTTGAAAACCGGACGCCCGAATTTATCAGTATAAAATAATTTTTTAAGACTTTGAAAAAACCCGCAAACTAGCCTTTAATATAAATCTTAAACCGGAAGATTGTCGCCAACTAAGCTTTTTATTTGCTGTACCACATATGATATCTGCGAATGTGTATTATCCGCTCCCAGCGTAATCCTAATAGTGCTGCGCGCCGCCTCCTCGCTTAGCCCAATACTTTTTAATACATGCGAGCTATGGCTTTTATGACTGGCGCAAGCAGAAGCTGTACTAATGAGAACACCCCGCTCATCAAGCTTTGCAACAAGTTCTCTTGCATTTATTCCAGTAATAGTAATATTAAGATTACCCGGCAATCTTGCCAGAGAATCAGTATTATTTGAAGCCTTTTCCCATGCTCCGTTTATTGTTATACCGGAAATACTATTAAGCAGACGATTAGCCAGTTCATCACGCAAACCGCACAGATACTTAATCTTTTGCTTTTGATTTCTTAAAGCAATCTCCGTTGCCTTCCCCATTCCTACAATTCCGGCAACATTTTCCGTTCCTGAACGCTTTCCTTTTTCCTGTCCGCCTCCATGTAAAAACGGTTCAAGGCTGCAGCCTTTTCTAATATATAGTATCCCAACCCCCTTAGGCCCGCCCAGCTTATGGGCGCTTGCGCTTAGCAAATCAATATTCATTTTATTTACATCTATCGGCACCTGTCCATATGCCTGAACTGCGTCTGTATGAAACGGAATCTTGTAGCTTTGACAAATGTCGCCGAGCTGTTCAATCGGTTCTATGGTTCCAATCTCGTTATTAGCAAACATAATTGATACCAGAGCAGTTTCCGGTCTAAGCTTCCTTTCCATTTTTATTGGAGATATTAAGCCGGTTCTGTCCACATCTAAGTAATCGACTGCCACACCTTTACGCTCTAAATATCCCGCGCTATTTAGGACAGCGGGATGTTCAATAGCGCTGGTAATAATGTGGCATCTTGGCGCTTTTTTCACCATTTTCTGGTAATCTGCCACTCCCTTTATAGCCCAATTATCAGACTCGCTTCCTCCACTGGTAAAATATATTTCTGAAGGATTGCAGTTAAGATAATCAGCTATTATCTTTCTTGCCGCCTCCACCGCTTCCAAACTGTCCTCTCCCTTACGGTAGGCAGCCGAAGGATTACCATAATTTGTTGTTAAATATGGCTTCATGGCGTGAAATACCTCCGGCAGTACAGGAGTCGTAGCAGCATGGTCGAGATATATAGGTCTTAATACTCTTGACATAGGTTACCTCCTTAAGTTGCTACATTTTCAAATAAATTTTCTCTATAATAACAATATATTCTGCAAATGACAGCATGTGACAGGCTGACTAAGCATATAATTATACAAAAAAATGCAGGACGCACCTATGTCGAAATCCCTTACGCAAACTTTAATTAAAGGAACTCTCATTCTGACCTCTGCCAGCATTATCACAAAATTATTAGGATTTTTTAACCGCATTTTCCTTGCCTCTACCATTGGTGCAAAGGAAATTGGAATATATCAGCTTATTTTTCCTGTATATTTGATTGTTCATTGTATTTCCTGTATGGGATTTGAGATGGGAATTATGAAATTTGTATCGGAGGAGGCTTCTTTTGGACATAAACGTAATATATGGCGTTATATGAAAGTTTCATTTGCCTTTTCCTTATCGCTATCGCTACTCTGCATGTTTGCGGTGATGAACTGGCACGAGGACATTGCTTTACATCTGCTAAAACAGTATGAATGCAGCAAAAGTTTGTTTATATTGGCATTTGCATTTCCCGTAGTAAGTATAAAGGATTGCATTCTTTCTTATTACTATGCGTTAAAACGTCCCGCAATTCCCGCCGCCAGCCAGCTTTTTGAACAGCTTGTAAGGGTTTACGTTATTTACTCGCTTGCTACTGTTATTCTCATTGTTTCAAAAGACGCCGCACTTGCCACAATAGGACTTGTTGCCGGTGAGACTGCCTCATGCCTTCTTGCCTTATGCTTTTTCCCTAAAATGAAACATGAAATTGATAATATGACCGCCTCATCTTCTTCACTGCCCGTATCAGACAGCCACCCCTCCTCCACGCTCTCAAGAAGGCAGATTGTTAAAAATCTGCTGGGCTACAGCGTACCTTTAATCAGCAACCGTCTGCTGCTTACTGTGCTATCCAGTGTGGAGGCAGTACTTATCCCCTATGTACTGGCGCAATTTATTGGAAACCGCGATAAGGCGTTAAGTATTTATGGCGTACTTACCGGTATGGCAATGACGTTCGTTATGTTTCCATCCGCTATTACAAATGCTGTTGCTACAATGCTGCTTCCTACAATCAGCGAGGCAAAGGCGACAAGTAAGCAGCTTCGCATTACGAGGGCGGCGTCACTGTGCCTTCACTACTGCCTTTTGTTGGGAATTCTTTGCACTACTTTATTCATGGCGTTTGGCCAATCATTAGGTCTGGCTTTTTTTAAAGACGCCTCCGCCGGACGATTTCTTGTTATTCTGTCCTGGCTATGTCCGTTTATTTACATTGGCACCTGCTACACCAGCATTTTGAACGGTCTTGGGCGCACTACTATTACGTTTTTTAACAATTGTGTCGGAGTTCTTATACGCATTTTCTCCATTGTGGCGTTGATTCCAATATGGGGTATTACGGGGTATCTCATAGGACTGCTTGTAAGCTATGGGCTGCTGGCGCTTATGTGCATCTATGAAATTTACAAAGAAACCAGACTTAATTTTAATGCCAACCGCTCCATTCTCTCGCCTGTGTGTCTTGCATTTCTAAGCGTTACCTGCGCCTATATATGCCAGTTCTGCATTATGAAGGCTGCTAACTTAGGAGCCGCCGCCCTGCCTGTGGTTGTCTTAAGCTGTCTGGTTCTTTGTGCAATCTACAGCGTCGGCTGTCTGGTTCTCCGTCTTGTGGGGTGAAAAATAATACCGCACAAGCGCGTATACTGACGCATTGAAGGACTTTTAACGTCTTGCAGTATAAAAAAATAATGCCGCACAAGCGCGGCATTATTTTTTGAGGTTATTATTATTTTACTAATTCCTTAACCTTAGCTGACTTACCTATACGCTGACGCAGGTAATTCAACTTAGCGCGTCGAACCTTACCATGACGGACAACTTCAATCTTCTCTACAATCGGAGAATGTAACGGCCATGTCTTCTCTACTCCCACGCCATTAGACAGTTTACGTACTGTAAATGTCTCTCTTGAGCTTCCGCCCTGTCTCTTTAATACGGTTCCCTCAAATACCTGAGTTCTCTCGCGGTTTCCCTCTTTTACCTTTGCATAAACCTTAACCGTATCGCCAACTCTGAAATCGTCAACCTCTGACTTCAACTGCTCTGCTTCAATAGCTTTAATAATATCGTTCATGTGTATACCTCCTATACATTTTTCGATGTTCTTAACGCATATTTGCGACAGAGGACCATCAACATTTCAATACACAGCTTCGATAGCATACCACAAAATTTCCCAAAATGCAAGCAGTTTGTTGCATTTACGTTACATTTCCTGCTGCCTCTGCTTATCGGCAGTACCAATCCACGCATTTTCCCGCTCTCCGGCAGATAATTCAAGCAAATCAGGACGCCTTTCCTTAGTTATTCTTAAGGATTCTTCATAACGCCACTGCTCTACCTTTGCATGATCTCCGCTCAATAAAACGTCCGGCACCTTACGCCCCATAAACTCAGCAGGTCTTGTATATTGCGGATATTCCAATAAATTGGAATGAAAAGATTCAAATACTGCCGAATCATCATTGTTTAATACGCCCGACACTAAACGGGAAATTGTATCAATCATAACCATTGCCGGCAGTTCTCCTCCGGTCAGCACATAATCTCCAATAGATACCTCGTCAGTCACAATCATATCAAGAATGCGCTGGTCTACCCCCTCATAGTGTCCGCAGAGAAAAATCAATTCCTCCTCCTTTGCATATTCCGCCGCCATTCCCTGTGAAAATGTCTTCCCCTGAGGAGTCAGATAAATCACTCTTGGTTTCTTACTGCCTATCCTCTGCCTAAGCGCCTCATACGCCAAATATATTGGCTCTGCCTGCATAACCATTCCCGCGCCGCCGCCATAAGGATAATCGTCCACCGTCCCATGCTTATTTGTCGCATAATCCCTAATATTTATAGCCTCTATACTAATGTGCCCGTTTTTTATTCCCCTTCCAATGATGCTTGTATTAAGTCCGCTCATAACCATCTCAGGAAACAACGTAAGTATATAATAATTCATATCATTTTACCTCTTATACTGATAAGCGCTTCATTAACCCGCAAATCTGAAATTTACAGTTCAAGCAAACCGTCAAGCAATTTTAGCTTCATAGTTGCTTCCTCAATGTTTAACTCCAGCACGCACTGCTTTAACGCCGGTACAAGAACCTCTTTCGGGAGCTCCTTATCAGTTCCCAAAGCTTTCTTATACTCCTCTGCGAGCTTAACTACATAAACGTCATTTGCTCCGGTTTGAATAACGTCCTCAAGACTTCCCATTCTGCGATTTTCCTCATCAAATACCTCCATACCAATCAAATCCGCAATATAGTATTCGTCCTTTTCAAGCTTTACTGCATTTTTGCGCTCCACATAGAGCCCGCAATGCTTGTATTTTTCCACTTCATTAATATTATCAAATTCCTTAAACTTTAAAATTGCAAATTGCTTAAAGAATTTACAGCTCTGCACATGCAAAACCATCCTCTCTTTTCCTGTATCCAAAATGCATTCCTTAAGCTTTTTAAACCTTGCTATATCGCTTGTAGTGGGATATACCTTTACCTCGCCGCGGATTCCATGGGTATTTGCAATCTCCCCAACCTTAAATTCCTGTTCCATAATACACTCCTTATAAAAAAAGTGCCGCTTTATGCGGCACCAATCTTTTACTGTAGAATATCCACAATAACCTTCTTGTCAATCTTGGAAGCTGCTGCTTTCACAACGGTACGGATAGACTTGGCAATACGCCCCTGCTTACCAATGACCTTTCCCATATCGTCTGCCGCCACTTTTAATGTTACTGTGATTGCGTTATCTGATTCCTCCTCAGCAACAGAAACTTCTTCCGGATGATCTACTAGGGATTTGGCAATTACTTCTACTAATTCCTTCATATTATCCCTCCATATTCTGTCCAATCGGACTAAACTACTTCTCAATACCAGCATGCTTTAATAACTTTGCTACTGTATCTGTAGGCTGCGCTCCGTTATTAAGCCACTTCTTTGCAGCGTCCGCATCAATCTTAACAGTACTTGGCTCTGTGTTTGGATCATAAGTACCAATCTCCTCAATAAAACGTCCATCCCTCGGTGATCTTGCATCAGCTACAATAACTCTATAAAAAGGCGCCTTCTTCTTGCCCATCCTTTTTAAACGAATCTTTACCATTTGACCTTCACCTCCTTATAATATAATTCTTGTAATATAATTTATATAAAATGCATTGCATCTTATAAGCAAATACTGTTAAAACGGAAACTTCGTGCCTTTTCCAAATCCCGACATACCTCCCATAGGCCCCATTCCCGGTATACTCATGCCGCCCTTTCTGCGTCTTTTCTTTGAGCCTCCTCTGCTGCCTGTAAGCCCCATCTGCTTCATCATTTTCTTAGTCTGCTCAAACTGCTTTATCATGCGGTTGACCTCTGACACATCTACCCCCGCTCCGCCGGCAATCCTGCGCTTTCTTGAAGGATTGATTATATCGGGATTCTCCCTTTCCTGCGGCGTCATACTTAGTATTATTGCCTTTGGCCTGTTCATAACGCTGTCGTCAATATCCATGTTGCCCATTTGATTACCTATCCCCGGCATCATGGACAGCATTGAAGAAATGCCTCCCATCTGGTTCATCTGCTCCATAGCAAGCAAGTAATCGTCAAAGCCGAATCCCTGCTTGCTCTTCATCTTTTCTTCAAGCTTATTTGCAGCCTCCTCGTCAATGGCATTCTGCGCCTTCTCAATAAGAGTTTCCACGTCTCCCATTCCCAAGATGCGGCTTGCCATCCGGCTCGGATAAAACTGTTCCAAGTCGTCAAGCTTTTCTCCCATACCTATATATAAAATAGGCTTTCCGGTAACAGCCCTAATGGAGAGGGCTGCGCCGCCTCTTGTGTCTCCATCAAGCTTTGTTAAAATAACTCCATCTATTCCAATCTGCTCATCAAAGCTTTTTGCTACATTTACCGCATCCTGTCCGGTCATGGCGTCAACCGTAAGCACCTTGTTAGTTATAACAACATTATTCTGAATATCTGAAAGCTCCGCCATCATTTCTTCATCTATATGCAAACGTCCGGCAGTATCTATAATCACTATGTTATTGCCATTCTTACCCGCATGTTCCATAGCTGCCTTTACAATATCTAAAGGCTTATTCTTATCTCCCATTGTAAATACAGGAACGCCCTGCTTTTCCCCATTTACCTGAAGCTGTTTAATAGCGGCGGGACGGTAAATATCACAGGCAACCAAAAGCGGGCTTTTGCCTTTTTTCTTTAGCTGTCCTGCAAGCTTTGCGGCAGTGGTAGTCTTACCTGCGCCCTGTAATCCGCACATCATAATTGTTGTAATCTCATTGCTTGGAAGCATTGTAAGCTCTGTGGTTTCGGAACCCATCAGGCTGTCCATCTCCTCCTTAACAATCTTAATTACCATGTGCGCCGGATTCAAACCGTTAAGCACTTCCTGTCCGACAGCTCTCTCGCTGACAGAATTAATAAATTGCTTAACAACCTTGAAGTTTACATCCGCCTCCAGCAATGCGCGTTTAACTTCTTTCATAGCCTCTTTAACATCTGCCTCTGTTAAACGTCCCTTGCTTCTAAGGTTCTTAAATACATTTTGAAGTTTGTCTGATAAACTCTCAAACGCCATATTCTTCTCCTAAAACAATATGTTCTATAATTAAAACCTGCTTCAACTAATCTAAATATAAAGAAAGCTTTATGCTATTTAAAAATCCTCTAAAATCGAATCCGCTAATTTCTTTATATCATCAAACCTGTCATCTAAAATATCTGTTGAAGAATCACTTTTTCTACATTCTTCCTTAAGCTCCTTTGTCTTATCGGAAATCATCTTCACCTTTTTCTTAACCTTATCAAACCTCTCCACTAAATGAAGCCTAGCCTCATAACCGTCAAGCAGCTTATTAATACGTTTAACAAGGTCGGACACAGCCTGTCTGCTTATTCCTTCATCCTCTGCAATCTCTGTGAGAGAGAAGTCGTTCCAAACAACATCCTCATAAACTCTCCTCTGATGTTCTGTAAGCAATTCTCCATAAAAATCATAGAGCATAGTTCTTTTAACAAGCTGCCCTACATCCTTACCCGCTTCCATTCTTGCAGACACACTCCTCACCTGTACAGTATCACAAGAACACTTCTATAAAGTATTCGCTGTACTTAGCAAATCATTTCACGCTTAGTTTAATGATATTTACTTGCCGAGGTGTATTGTAACGCAAGTATCTTTACTTGTCAAGCTAAAAATCCATATACTTAACATACAATTTTGAAAAATTATCGTCATTTGCCAAATCAATACTTATAACCTGCTCTGCAAAAGAGTTAAGCTCATTTTCAAATTTGTAGCATTTCACATTGCTAAGAAGGCTTAAATTCCCCATAGTCTTAGTTTTGCCCCGAAACTCCTTTGGCAGCATAGAAAGGGCAAATGCATCCTCCATATCCATATAAAACCCGAAGCCTCCGGCTATATAAACCTCCTCTATATCCTCCTCGCCGCAGCCAAAACGATGGCACAAAACCTCTATTCCGGCGCGCACTGCGCCCTTAGCCAGTTGTAAAGCTCTTATACTGTCCTGAGTTATATATCCGTTTTTCTGTTTTATCTTAACCGTACATGTCTGTTCTTTATCCTCATCCAAAGCCTTAAATTCCTCTGCCTCCGCCTTTACTGTATCTTTAAGCGTTCCATGACTGTCAATCTTACCGGACTTTAGTAAACTGTGCAAAAGCTTTAAAGCCTCCGCCCCTCTTGTCATTTTCTCAAATGCCGGACCTGCTGCAACAGACGCCGCCATAACATGATTCCTATCCCCTAAAATCATCTCGCCATTTGTTCCCAAATCCAGTAACAAATGAGGTCTTTCCTTATGCTGCAGCCGGCAGTAATATGCCCCAGCCAAAACATCTGCGCCAATATATCCTGACACTGAAGGAAGCGTATGGATATTTCCAATTCCTTCAACATAGTGGCAAAAAGCCTCCTTATGCTTTGGAGTAAATGGAAAATGTCCTATACTTTCAGGAGAAAATCCATTTAAAATATGGAGCATAACAGTGTTTCCGCTTACATATACCTCCATTTCCTCTTTCTTACGCCCTATTGTTTCTAAGAGTTTTTCAATCCCGTTTTTTATGTCCTTAATAACAGTATCTCGTAAAATATTAAGTCCCTTTTTTGAGGAAGCATATTGTATACGCGACGCAACGTCAGCGCCATACGCCCTTTGGGAATTCTCTACTCCATATTGTGAAATAATCTGCCCGTATTCGTCAACAAGCGCAAATCCAATGGTGGTCGTCCCCAAATCCACGCAGACGCAGTTGCTGTTTTGATTGTCCGTATGCTTTGAAGCTTCCTTAGAATCCGCCTTTACTGCATTCATCTTATCATCAAAACTAAAGGGAAGCACTACCGTACATTTCTCTTTAACTATACATTGACATGCTCGTCTTCTGACTCCGTTTACTAATACCTCGCACTGCCGGCAACGGGCGTGTCCTCCACAGTTAGCATCAAAATAAATTCCATAACGTCCTAAAGTATGAATTAGATTTTCCTGCTCTAATGCCTCCATATCCCTTTTTTTCAGTTTTTTATCATAAACCGTTACCTGAACCATAAAAACCTCCATGCCATAAAAAGAAAAAGCAAGGACTCACCACCCTTGCCTTTTTGCTATACTTCCTGACCGCATTTACTGCAATATTTGCTGTCGGCAGACATTCCGGCTCCACAGTTAGGACATACCTTAAACACCTTCGCATCATCAAGCTCCGCCTCTTTATCTGCAATTAACTTCTCAGAAGCGGCAATCTTATTGACAGATTCCGCAAAAAGAGGATTGGGGCGGTCCTTAAATTCTTTTACATATAAACGCCCGATTTTCTCATACTCCTCCTTAATCTTACGTTTCTCAGCCGCAATCTCGTTTTTTATCTTAGTTGTCTCTGCAATCTCCTTAGCCTTATCTCCAACCTCTCTGCCTGCGTTAGTGACGGTATCGACCACCGTATCAAAAAATCCCATAAAAACACTCCTTCCATATTTTTATATTTGCTATAACTCATTATACTACATTTATATGTTATAATATACCTTATACTATAAAAATTCCCTTAATTATAAATTTACAGCTTCGGCGTAACCTCTTTAGGCCTGTAACCCTTATGGCGAAGCGCCTGTATAATACGGGTTTTATGCTCATGCCCAAACGCCTCTATCGTAAGAACAAGCTCCACCGCTGCATTTCTATTAATGCTTACAAACTGATTATGCTCAAGCTTAATAATATTACCCTGTTCCTTCGCAATTACCTTTGATACGTTGACAAGCTCACCCGGTTTATCCGGCAGCAAAACGGAGATAGTAAATACCCTCTCCCTCATAATAAGTCCATGCTGTACTACAGAAGCAAATGTAATAACATCCATATTACCTCCGCTTAGTATGCACACTACATTTTTATTCTCCGCATCAAGGTACTTCAACGCTGCGACTGACAATAAACCTGAATTTTCCACCAGCATTTTGTGATTTTCCATCATGTCAAGAAATGCTGTAATCAAATCCTCATCCGGCACCTTTATAATGCTGTCTATATTCTTCTGTATATATGGGAAAATGTTGGCGCCCGGCGTTTTTACTGCAGTACCGTCGGCAATTGTGTTGACGTCGTCAAGAGTAACTACCTTACCTGCCTCCAAGGAAGCAGACATACATGCGGCTCCCGCCGGCTCTACGCCAATAACCTTAATCTTTGGATTTAAAAGCTTTGCCAGTGTGGACACGCCGGTTGCCAAACCTCCGCCTCCAATAGGAACAAGTATATAATCAACTGTCGGCAAGTCTTTTATAATCTCCATAGCAATAGAACCCTGCCCCGTAGCCACATCTAAATCGTCAAAAGGGTGAATAAAGGTAAGCCCTTCCTTTTCCGCCATATCCATTGCATAGGCGCATGCATCATCATATACGTCTCCATGTAAAATGACCTCCGCGCCCAAATCCTTTGTACGGTTTACCTTCATAAGGGGCGTTGTTGTAGGCATTACAATTACAGCCCGTACCCCATATTCTCTGGCAGCATACGCCACCCCTTGCGCATGATTACCCGCTGAAGCAGTAATAAGCCCCTTTTCACGCTCATCATCCGACATTGTATTAATCTTATAATATGCTCCTCTAATCTTATAAGCTCCGGTAAGCTGCATATTCTCTGGTTTTATATATACATTATTGCCTGAAACTTCTGAGAAACATTCACTTCTAATCAAATGAGTAGGGCGAACCACCTCCTTCACCGTTTCATACGCACGTTCAAAATCTTTTAAATCCATCATTTTCTTATGCCTCCTAATATATTTAGATAAATTTATTCTTCAGCAAAAATTGCATTGACGTAGGATTCCGGATTAAACTTCTGTAAATCGTCTATCCCCTCGCCTACTCCAATATATTTTACAGGTACGCCAAGCTCTGCATGTATGGCAATGGCAATTCCTCCTTTTGCAGTACCGTCAAGCTTAGTTAAAATAATACCGTCTATATCCGCCACCTGCTTAAACTGCTTTGCCTGTTCTAAAGCGTTCTGCCCCGTAGTACCGTCAAGCACAATCAAAGTCTCTTTGTATGCGTCCGGATATTCACGTTCAATAATACGGTTCATCTTCCCAAGCTCATCCATAAGATTCTTTTTATTGTGCAGCCTTCCCGCTGTATCAATAAGTAAAATGTCGGTATTTCTTGCCTTTGCCGCCTGTAATGCATCATATACCACAGCCGAGGGATCAGCCCCCTCCTTTTGCGAAATAATATCCGCCTGTGAACGGTGCGCCCATTCAGTAAGCTGTTCAATAGCCGCAGCCCTAAAAGTATCGGCTGCCGCCATTATAACCTTTTTTCCATTCTTTCTAAACTGAGCTGCCAGCTTGCCTATTGAAGTAGTCTTGCCCACTCCGTTTACGCCAATAATCATTACAACTGATTTTTTATTCTCGTACTCGTAAGCATTTTCCTTTAATGACATCTGCTCCTTAATAAGCTCAATCAATAAATCCTTGCAATCCGCAGGCTCCTTTATATGCTTCTTCTTTACGCTTTCTCTAAGCTCGTCCAAAATATTCATAGTGGTAGAAACCCCCATATCCGCCATAATCAGGGTTTCCTCTAATTCATCATAAAAATCATCGTCTATATGATTTGCTGCAAACACACTGCTTAAACTTTCAGAAATGCTGTTTCTGGTCTTAGCAAGTCCGCCGACCAGCCTTTTGAAAATGCCGCCCTTTTTATCCTCTGGTTCTGCGGAGTCTTCCGGCGGCGCTGTTTCTTCTTCGCCGCTTATCTCAGTTTCCGCTATGCTAGCTTCATCTTCCGTCTGCTCGTCTGTACCGGATACCTCATAAGGCTCATTTGTATCCGACGCCTCATCAGTATCTTTTGTATCTGACGCCTTCTCCTGCTCGTCTGTACCGGATATCTCGTCAGTATCTTTTGTATCCGGCTCCTCCTTCTCAATATCGCTCTCTGCTTTATTATCCTTTTTAATCCAGTCAAATAAACCCATATTTTACCCGCTTTCTAATATTCAAGACTTACTTTAAAGTCTTGGCGCAAACTTCAATAAATCTATATGTTTTTTGTAATAAACAGCCTTAAGGACAAAATTATAATCTGAACCTTACAATCATATGCTCCAGCTTCTTCGCCTGTCCGGACAGTTCCTTACTTACATCCGCACTCTCCCTTGCCATGTCAGAGTTTGTCCTAACTACGCCGGAAATCTGGTCAATGCCAATGGATACCTGCGCGACTTTATCCGCCTGTTCCTCTGACGCCTGTGAAATATCATCAATCAGAGCGGTCATTGTTTCTGATAAATTAATGATACGGTCAATGGCAGCCGCTGTTTCATCTGCAACCTTTGAACCTTTATGTACCGCATTAACCGACTGTTCAATAAGCTCAGACGTGTTCTTAGACGCCTCTGCGCTCTTTGCCGCCAAAGTACGCACCTCGCCGGCAACCACAGCAAAGCTCTTTCCGGACTCGCCCGCCCGCTGAGCTTCTACTGACGCATTAAGCGATATGATATTAGTCTGGAATGCAATATCTTCTATAGTATTAATAATCTTTTCAATCTCATCAGAAGCCTTTTTAATATCCCTCATAGACTCTACCATACGGTTCATCTGCTCCTTGCTGTGTATAAGCTCCTGCGCCATCTCATACGCCTGTCTGTTCGCCTCCTCGGCATTACGGGCGTTCTGGCTTACATTCCTTGAAATGCTGCCGACTGAAACCGCAAGTTCCTCCACTGCGCTCGCCTGCTGCTCTGCGCCCTGACTTAAAGACTGCGAGCTGACAGACATCTGCTCTGAGCTTGTTAGCACCTGTCTTGAACTCTCCTGTATCTGCGTCATGGTTCCGCGCAATTGCTGTAATATACCGTCAAGCGAATACTTAATTGACGAGAAATCTCCCATATACTTCTGCGCCGCCTTTACTGTCAGATTACCATTTGCAATTGCCTCAAGTATAGTAGATATTTCTCCTATATACATTTTTAAGGACTTGATTGTCTTTTCAAATGTTTGCGCTAAAAGACCGATTTCATCGTTAGAGCGGTTCCCGAAAGTATAATCTTTTTTATCCTCGTTAAGCCCAAGCTTTCCCTGCTCAATATCCTGCGCCAGACTGGTCAGACGGGCAAGCGGATTGGAAACCCGTTTTCTTATATAAACAGTCAAAATAACCACTGCCAATACTATAAAAATCACGGCTGCCAGACATGACAAAAAGATGGTAGTATTAATCTGGTCAAATGCATTATCTATAGATATTCCGCAGAATATAAGCCCGTCAATCTTACCATTTTCATCTCTTGTCGGCACATAGGAGCATAAATGCTCTACGCCGAGAATATTCGCCCTTCCCACATAGCTTTTACCTTTATCCAGCACAATATCAGAAAGCTCGGAAGAAAGCGTTGTTCCAACAGCCCGCTTTCCATCCTGTAAAATCGTAGTATAAGCTCGCTCGTTTCCGTGGAAAATAGTAAACTCGCACCCCATCTGATCTTTCAAATCGTCAAGAAGCTGCGTCTTATCCTCCTCTGTACTGCCATTCTCAAGCCAGTAAGCCAAAACGTTGGTTCCGTTTACGCACTGTTCCTCTACCAGATTCATCGTAAGCATATAAAACATGTAAATGCAAAGCGCCGCAGTCGTAAGAATCCCAATGCCCATCATAGAGGCTGCCAGATTGCCTACCTTGCGTCCTATTTTTTTCTGTTTCTTTTTCATATTAATTCCTCCTATGCACTGTCCATATACTACGATGTAACTAAATCATAAGCCTTTGACAGTGAAAAATATAGTGCTGTCCGCCTGATTATATGTACAGGCTGTTTCATAAACCGGCTTGTTATACTTTGCGCCTTATGTCTATGTTGCAATTTTATCATTCAATAACATATACGTCAATTTCTTTCTATATGACAATTATATATCATTGAAATCCTGAAAAACTCTAAGCGCAAAACTCAAGCCTTCTCTGTCTCGTCAAGCTGTTCTTCTATAAGGTTTACGCTGACCAAGGTGCTTACGCCCTTTTCCTGCATTGTAATTCCGTAAAGCACATCCGCCGCAGTCATAGTTCCGCGCCTATGCGTAATAACAATGAACTGCGTATGCTTCGTAAGCTTATGTATATAACGTGCAAAACGCTCTACATTGCTGTCGTCAAGCGCCGCTTCAATCTCATCAAGCAAGCAAAATGGCGATGGTTTCAAATTCTGTATTGCAAACAAAAGCGCAATAGCGGTAAGCGCCTTCTCTCCTCCTGATAACTGCATCATATTCTGAAGCTTTTTCCCCGGAGGCTGCGCATTAATCTGAATACCGGCGGTTAAAATATCCTCATCTTCATTTAAAATCAAGCTTGCTTTTCCTCCGCCAAACATCTCCTTAAATACTATTGCGAACATTTCCTGAATCTGCGCAAACTTTTCCGTAAACTGCTTGCGCATATTCTGATCCAGCTCGTTTAGCATTTCAAGCAAATTCTTCTCTGATGTAACAATGTCGTTTTTCTGCCCTGTAAGAAATTCATAACGCTCGGAAACCTCTTTGTACTCCTCGATTGAATTGACGTTTACATCTCCCAAATCTTTTATTTGGCGTTTAATTAAACCGCTCTGCTTTTTCAGCTCCGCAAGGTCTGTCATATCAGGATTCTTAAGCTCCATGGCGTTGTAATATGTAAGCTCATATTCCGCCCACATATACTCGTTCAAATTGGAAACCGTCTCCGTAAGCTTCTCCAATCTTGTCTCCAAACGATATTTCTCTTTATCAAGCTCTGCCTTACGCTCTGTAAACTCCTGATGCTTTGCAAAAAATCCCTTGTGGCTTGAATTTACCTTCTGCTGCTCATCAATATGCCGCTCTAAATCCTTGCTTATTAATGATTCCTGTTTTTCATTTTCTTCAATCTTTTTGTTACATTCCGCAATCTTATGCGTGATATTTTCAATCTCCTCATAAGCAAATCCTGTCTGGGCAATTAATTCTTCCTTCTCCACATTAAGCTCTCTCTCCTCGCCCTTAATACGCTTAATGTTTTCCATAAGAAACGCGCTTTTCTGCTCGACAGCTTGAAATTCTAAAGCCAGCTCATTTACTTTATTCTGCTGCGCGCCCTCGTCTGCTGTAAGCTTTTCAATTTCTTTCTCTAATTGTGAAATCGCTTCCTCTCTCGCCAGCTTAGCCTCCTGCTGCCTGACATTTCCGGCAAACAGCTCATCCTTACTCTTTGTAATGGTTTCTACCTGTTGTTCTAACTCCTTTTTCTCCTTTAAAACATTATCCATTGACTTGCCAAGATCATTAAGGCGTTCTTCTGCCTGCGCAATATTAAGCTCTAATGTATTATCATGAAGCTTATATTCCTGCAGCTTTTGGTTATAGGCTTCATTTAATTCCTTATGCTCCTTTTTAAGGCTGTTAAGCTCGGTTTCCTTTGCTTTGGCGGCTTCAAGCATTCTTCTGCAATTCTCGCTTCTCTCCTTAAGCTCCTCCATCTCTCGGCGGCGTCCCAATAAATTACTGCTGTTTTTGTAGGCTCCGCCTGACATCGCTCCTCCCGGATTGATTGCTTCGCCTTCAAGGGTTACAATTCGTAAACTCTGGTGGAATTTCTTAGCCACTGCAATGGCGTTATCAATATTGTCGCATACTAAAGTTCTGCCAAGCAAATTCTCCATAAGACGGTTATACTTGCTGTCTGTCTTAACCACCTGATTAGCAAGTCCTATAACCCCTCGCTCGTTTAACGCCTCCGGATATTTGAACCTGCCTCCTCCCGAAATACTGTTAAGGGGAAGAAATGTAGCTCGTCCCGCCCGTTCTTCCTTTAGAATTGCAATCATGGCTTTTGCAGTCTGCTCCTCCTCAGTAACAATATTTTGGATGTTTCCTCCAAGGGCTGTTTCTACTGCCGCTTCATAATCCTTCTGCACAGTAATAATATCCGCCACAACGCCATGAATATTAGGATTATTCTTTTTCTCCTCCATCACGCGTTTAATACTGTTGCCATAACCGTCATAACGTTCAGCCATATTGCGCAAGGTTTCATGTCTTGAGCGGCTTCTGTGGTACTCCTGCTCAGCCTGCGACATTTTTGTCTTGTTTATATTCGCCTTGTCGGACAACTCCTTTAATATATGCTCATTCTTCTCAATATCCTTTAATAACTCCTTTACAGCCTCCTCACACTGCTTCCTTGACTCCTCTGCCTCGTCCTTTGCCTGCTGCTGCTGTTGCTGCTCGCTGCTGTACTTTAAAATGCGCTGGTTTAATTCCACCTGCCTGAGTTCGACGCTTTCCAGCATTGCATCATACCTCTGCACTTTAGCGTTAAGCTCCGCTGATTCACTGACATAATTCATAATATCTGATTTATAGTTTTCAATTCTTTCATTGAGCTCCGCTATAGTTCCCTGTGTTTTGGAAAGCTCCTCCTCCGCTTCTGTCTGTCTCTCGTCAATATCGTCTAATTGTTCGTCCAGCTCGCTTTTCTGCTCGTAAAATCCATTTTTCTCCTTATCCTTATCCATAAGACTTTCCTCAATCTGGGTAAGGCGTCCGGTAATATGCGCATCGTTCATCTTAGCTGTGTTAATCTGCTCGTTAAACACGCTTATATCACCCTGATATTTACTTATTTCAAGCCTTAACTCATTTACTTTATTTTTCCCCTGTTCTATTAAGGAGTTAAGCTCGTCCTTCTTCTGCTCCAAAGCATCGTACTCCTGCTTTGTAACTAAAAGCTGCTCGTTTGTCGACTTTATATCGTCTTCAACAATCTGCTTTTTGTCGTTAATCTCCTCCATCTGACGATTGACGTCGTCGCTCTCCAGCAAAAATACATTTATATCTAAAGTCTTTAAATCCTCTTTAAGCTTAAGATATTTTCTCGCCACCTCAGACTGCTCCTTTAAAGGCCCTACCTGACGCTCCAATTCCAGAATAATATCATTTACTCTTGTAAGATTATCCCTCTCCTGCTCCAAAGACTTCTCTGTCGCCGCCTTGTTCTTTTTGTATTTTACAATTCCGGCAGCTTCGTCAAAAAGCTCCCTTCTCTCCTCCGGCTTTCCGCTTAAAATCTTGTCAATCTGTCCCTGCCCTATAATAGAATAACCTTCCTTGCCTACGCCGGTGTCAAAAAACATAGACTGAATATCTTTAAGGCGGCATGGGCTTCCATTTAACAAATACTCGGACTCTCCTGAACGGTAAACCCTTCTTGCCACAATCACCTCGTCAAACTCCACCGGCAACGTATGGTCGGAGTTATCCATTGTAAGCGCTACAAAAGCAAATCCTAAAGGCTTTCTGTTCTCTGTACCGGCAAAAATCACATCTTCCATGCGATTTCCCCTAAGCTGCTTTGCGCTCTGCTCGCCAAGCACCCAGCGCACCGCATCCGCCACATTACTTTTACCTGAACCATTTGGCCCCACAATTCCTGTAAATCCATGTTCAAATTCAAACACCAATCTATGGGCAAATGACTTAAATCCATTTATCTCTATACTCTTCAAATACATTACAATACCCTGCCTACTTCTTTAACTTTAGCAAAGCCTCATATGCCGCACGCTGCTCAGCCTCTTTTTTAGTATGGCCTCTGCCGCTTCCTATAGGCTTACCATTAATCCTTGCCTCTGCAATAAATGTCTTGTTGTGCTCAAGCCCTTCCTCCCCTAAAATCTCATAGGTCAGAACTTGATTCTTATTGGACTGTACAACCTCCTGAAGCCTAGTCTTTGCATCATAAAATAGCTGCTTGTTCTCTATATCCTTAAGCAATATGCCATGAATAAAACGCTTTGCCTCCTCGTAACCGCCATCAAGATAAATAGCTCCAAGCACCGCCTCAAAAGAATCTGAAACAATGGAATCCCTGTTTCTTCCGCCGGTCATCTCTTCGCCTTTGCTTAAGTAAATATATTGGTCTATTCCAACCTCTCTTGCACACACCGCCAAAGTATATTCGCATACAAGGCTTGCCCTTGTCTTAGTCATCTCGCCTTCTGACTTGTCCGGATAATTGCGGTAAAGATAATCGCTTACAATTAACTCTAAAACTGCATCTCCCAAATACTCAACTCTTTCATTGTACTGTCCCTTTGTAGGTCTTGGACACTCATGTGCAAATGAGCTATGCGTCAACGCCAGACGCAAATATGCTTCATCGTTAAAATGATAACCTATTTTATCCTGAAGCTTATCTAAATCAGGCTGAAACATTTGCTACTCCTCCGATTTCTTAACAGTTTCCTGAATCTTATCACGAATCTTATCATTAATCTTTTGCTGTGTAAAATCTACGCATTGTAATATAGCGTTTTTCATCTCTGCATGGGTTGCATTTCCATGAATCTTAACTACAAGTCCATTTAATCCCAGCAGAGGAGCTCCGCCATACTCGGTTGTGTCAAACTTTGCCATAACGCCCTTTAATGCAGGCTTCACCAAGGCTCCGCCTATTTTAGTAAGGGTACTCTTCATAATCTCCCCTTTAATCATCTTAACAAGCGCTCCGGCAAGACCTTCTGATAATTTTAATATAACATTTCCCACAAATGCGTCGCATACAATTACATCACATACGCCATACGGAACATCTCTTGGCTCCACGCTGCCGATAAAATTAATATCCTTACACTCCTTTAAAAGAGGATATGTATCCTTAACAAGCTGATTGCCCTTTGCTTCTTCCACGCCAATGTTTACAATGGCAACCCTCGGATTCTTAATACCCATTACATTTTCCATATAAACTGAACCCATTTTTGCAAACTGCACCAAATGATGCGCCTTACAATCCATGTTAGCTCCACAGTCAATCAGCAGGGATACACCTTCCATATTAGGAATAATTGGCGCTAATGGAGCGCGGTCAACGCCCTTCATACGTCCAACAAGCACCTGTCCTCCAACCAATATAGCGCCTGAACTTCCAGCAGATACAAAACCGTCCGCCTCTTTTGCCTTTACCTTCTTCATTGCTACTACCATAGAAGAATCTTTCTTTTTCTGAATCTCCATAACCGGTGAAGCATCACAGCTTACCTCCTCAGTAGTGGCAACTACAGTAATCCTTTCCTTATCATATTCATATTGGCTAAGCTCTCCCTCTACTATATCCTCTTTTCCGCAAAGTATAACCTTTACTGAATCGTTCTCCTGAACTGCCATCACCGCTCCCTTAACCATCTCTTTTGCTCCGTTGTCTCCACCCATAGCATCCACTGCTACCGTTACCATATCACTCATATTGTTCCTCTCTTTCTATGAAATAATAGTCATTCAAGACTCGCTTTAAAGCCTTGACGCAAACTTCCGGTCTGCTTTATGTTTATATATTAGTTTGACAAAAATATCCACTTCATACTATACACTAAAAAGGCGGTATTTTCAACGATAATTGAAAATGCATAAAAATAAGACCGCTCACTTTAAGCGGTCCCATTAAAACCATTCTTAAATTAAGAAAATCTAATGTACTTTAACGATTTCTTTCTTGTTATAAGCTCCGCAAGCCTTGCAAACTCTGTGCGGAATCATTAATTCACCGCAATTGCTGCACTTTACTAAAGTTGGAGCGCTCATCTTCCAATTTGCTCTTCTCTTATCTCTTCTTGACTTGGAAGATTTATTCTTAGGACAGATTGACATAATCACACCTCCTTAAAATGATTGTTAAATATATCAAGGACATTCGACATTCTTGGGTCAGGCACCTTACGGTTACAACCGCATTCATTATGATTGAGGTTTGTTCCACATACCGGACAGATTCCCTTGCAATCCTCCTTGCATAAAACCTTGCTCGGCAGTCTTAACGCTACCTCCTCATAAACAAGCATATCCACATCCAGATTATACTCTTTAATGTAACTTACATCCTCTAAATCCGTATTACCTTCATCCTCGCTGACACACAGCCTACGGTCAATAGTAATATCATACTCCTTTGGAACCTCGGCAAGACACCTGTCGCAAAACTGTCCCAGTTTAATATTAATGCTTCCTTCAATATGAAGCTTCTGATTACCCAAATTCGTAAGCTTTAAATGAAAAGGAGACTTTTCTAAAATCTCGTAATCATATCCTCTTAAAGATATGGCAGAAATCCCTAATTCAACCTCCATCTCTTCACATCTAGCGGGTACGGATAAAATGTTAGAAAGCTTAATCTTCATAACACACAACCCCCATTATACATATCGAAACCGGCATTGTCAACCATTTTTTTATACTAATGCTACCGTCTCTCTTGCAATAGCTAATTCCTCATTGGTAGGTACGACCATAACCTTAACCTTAGAATCTGCTGTTGAAAGCTCTACTTCTTCGCCGCGGAGTTTGTTTTTTTCATCATCAATAGCAATTCCCAAATAGCCTAAATAACCGCAAACCATCTCCCTGACAGAACCGTTATTTTCACCCACGCCCGCTGTAAAGCTTATGGCGTCTACACCATTCATCGCCGCCGCATATGCTCCAATATATTTGGCAACCCTGTAGGCGTATACTTTAAGCGTGGTATAAGCCAGTTCATTTCCCTCGTCTGCAGCGTTCTTAATATCACGAAAATCACTGCTGACCTTGGAAAGTCCTGCGACTCCCGACTGCTTGTTTAATACATTTACAACCTCCTCTATGGACATGTTCTCCTTCTTCGCAATAAACTCCATAATTGCCGGATCAATGTCTCCGGAGCGTGTTCCCATAATCAACCCCTCTAAAGGAGTCAGTCCCATACTGGTATCTACAGACTTTCCGTTCTTAACTGCGCAAATGCTGGCTCCATTTCCCAAATGGCACACAATTATCTTGGAATCAGAAAGCTTCCTTCCAATAAGCTCAGCAGTCCTCTTACTTACAAAGCTGTGCGAAGTACCATGAAAACCATATCTGCGAAGCTTATATTTCTCATAATATTCATAAGGAAGTCCGTAAAGATAAGCCTCCTTTGGCATAGTCTGATGAAATGCTGTATCAAATACAGCAACCATAGGAACTCCCTCCATGCAATCCTGACACGCCCTGATTCCAATAAGATTAGCCGGATTGTGCAGGGGCGCCAATTCATTACATTCCTCAATTACCTTAATAACCTCATCTGTAATCAATACAGAAGATGCAAACTTTTCTCCGCCATGTACAACCCTGTGTCCCACCGCTCCGATAGCGCTAAGACTCTCAATAACTCCATTAGCGCTGTCCGTAAGCTGCTCCAACACCAGCTTAACCGCTGCCTTGTGATCCGGCATTGGCTGCTTAATAACCACCTTGTCTTTACCGGCGGGCTGATGTGTCAGCACACTGCCATCTATGGTAATCCTCTCGCACAAGCCTTTTGCCAGCACTGCCTCCGTCACTGAATCAATAAGCTGGTATTTTAAGGATGAGCTGCCGCAATTAATAACTAAAACGTTCATGTCCTACCTCCAATTAATTTTTATGCTGTATATCATACTTAGCCTGTTGCGCCTGAACTGCTGTAATTGCCACAACGCCTACAATATCGTTTGCCACGCAGCCGCGGGACAAATCATTAACAGGCGCCGCCAACCCTTGGGTAATCGGCCCGTATGCCTCCGCCTTTGCAAGACGCTGTACCAGCTTGTATCCATTATTACCACAATCCAAATCAGGGAAAATCAAAACATTTGCCCGACCTGCAATCTCGCTGTCCGGAGCTTTAAGTCTTGCAACCTCCGAATCGATAGCGGCGTCAACCTGAAACTCTCCATCCACCTTCAAAAACGGATATTGCTCCTTACATATTCTTGTCGCCTCTACAACTTTGTCAACATCAGGGTGGCTGGCGCTTCCCAAAGTAGAATGGGAAATCATTGCCACAATAGGCTCTTTCTGTATTAAAGTTGAAAATGACTGTGCAGAGCTTGCCGCAATAGCCGCCAACTCCTCAGGATCAGGATTCTGGTTAAGCCCTGCATCCGCAAATATAAACGTTCCGTTGGCTCCATAGCTGCATTCCGGCACACACATCAGGAAAAATGCCGACACAAGCTTTGTTCCCGGCTTTGTCTTAAGCACCTGTAAAGAAGCCCTCAATACGTCTGCTGAGGAATGACACGCTCCCGCCACCATACCGTCGGCGTCGCCCATTTTCACCATCATGCATCCAAAATACAAAAAATTAGAAGTTAATATTTCCCTTGCCCGTTCAGGCGTAAGTCCCTTTTTATATCTTATTTCCACAAACTTATCAATGTATTCATCTAATCTGTCAAATTGTGTTGGATAAACAAAATGTGCATCCTCAATATGCAGACGGTTAGACTCTGCATTTGAAAGAAGCCTTTCTCTGTCTCCAACAAGAACAATATCTGCAATATTTTCTTTTAAAATCTTGTGCGCTGCAATAATCGTCCTCATATCGTTAGTTTCCGGCAGCACAATCTTCATCTTTTTATATTTTGCCCTCTCCTTAATACTTTCAATAAATCCCACGCTCGTTCTCCTTTCGCCACATTTATGGTATAAAATGGTATAAAAACCCAGATATATTTATTATAAGACTTTATGCCGCCTTGTACAAGTCGAATTTTTGAAAAGTTAGAAAATTTATGGTAAAATAATTTTAATATATTAATTGGAGAAGTGTATATGAGAATTACCGCAGTTATTGCAGAGTGCAACCCTTTTCACAGCGGACATGCACATTTATTTAAAACTATAAAAGAAAAACATAAATCAGACGCTATTATGGTTATTCTAAGCGGAGATTTTGTACAACGCGGGGAGCCTGCTGTTATTGATAAATTCGCCCGTACCCGCATGGTATTAGAGGGCGGAGCTGATTTGGTGCTGGAGCTTCCTGTCCGATTTGCCCTTTCTAGTGCGGAAGGCTTTGCAAGAGCGGGCGTTGCCGCAATGCTGAACAGCGGCGTTGCCACAGAGCTTTCGTTTGGAATGGAGACAGATTACAGCAAAACGCACTTTATAAGGCTTTGCGAATATCTTTCAGAAGAACCTAACGAGTTTAAGGAGCTTTTGCGCAAGCTTTTAAAAACGGGAATTTCCTATCCGGCTGCAAGGCAGCAGGCTTTAAAGCAATGTCTGCCCGACTTTGACGAATCCATTATAAATACTCCAAATAACATTCTGGCAATCGAATACCAAAAGGCATTGTACCACTTTGAAAAACCTTTATTCCCTATATTCCCTGTAACACGAATACCGGAAGTAAACGCCCACAGCATAAGAGAACAAATGCAGAATAATGGCGACACAGGACTTTATACTAATGATTTTTCAAAAGCGTTTGCCCTGCAATTTATAAATGGCGAGCTTCCGTTTAAGCATGATTCAGAATTTACAGAGGAATTATATTACCGTTTGCAGAACTTAATTAATTATTCCGCCTCCCTTAAAGATTGGATTGGCGCATGTAAGACAAAGCAATATACTTACTCCCGTATAAGCCGCTGTTTTTTCCGTTATATGCTAAACCTTTCAGATAATAGAGAGTGTAACACAGCAAACGACTATGCGCCTTACCTTAGAGTGCTGGGATTTCGCAAAGCTTCAGCTAACATTATTAAAATGCTTAAGCAGGAAGCCAAAGTCCCTGTACTCCAAAAGCTTACTACTGACCAAAAACAGCTTGACGCATATGGGCGGCGTTTACTTAATGAAGATCTTCGCGCTCACGAAATATACCGCCTGCATTTACTTCAGAAATATCCGGACTTAAACTTAAATGATGATTTTTCAAATGGAGTTATAATGCTTGACAACAGCTAAAATACTTGAGACATGGCAAATAATGTCATAGTCCATGCTATTTCTACATAATATTATAATAAAAGCCTGCTGGTATCCGGTATGTCAAAATTCCCATGGCTTACAACACTTTTATCTGTAACTGCAATCATCATTTTACTATTATTCCCAAATCAGTGTATTATGGGTGCAAGCGATGGTCTTCTGCTATGGTACAACAAGGTATTGCCTGTGTTATTGCCATTTTTCATTATATCCTCGCTAATATGTACAAGAGTAAGTTTTTCTCCCTTTATCACAACATTTTTTCTCGGACTGCTCTGCGGTTATCCCATGGGCGCAAAAAATGTAAGAGACTATTATATTCAGGGCTATTTCAGCAAAACGACTGCCGAAAAGCTGATGACAGTATGCAACCACGCCAGTCCCATGTTCCTTATTGGCTATGTATGTACCATGCAGCTCAACAATTCCGTTCCAATACCCATATTCCTGTTTGCTATTTATTTCCCATACATTTTACTTTGCTGCTTTTATCTGCTTCAAATTTACCTTAAAAAAAATACAACCGCCGCTGATTCCATACCCGCTATAACCAAGCTGCGCAAGAACATTACGCTTGATGACTCCATAGAACAATCCCTTGTTTTAATATGTAAAATCGGCTGCTATATTATGCTTTACTCTATTCTTTGCCATCTGCTTTTATCCCTTGGAGTTTGTTTGGAAAATAAAATAGAATTTCCGCCTTTACTGCTTCCGTTTCTCACCGGTATTTTGGAAATGACTAACGGTATCTCTCTTGTAGCCGGAACAGACGCCCCTTCATTATTAAAAATTGTACTTATAACTATAATAGCTTCATTTGGCGGATTCTCCAGCATGAGCCAGACTAAAAGCGCAATAAAGGGAACCACATTATCAATGGTTCCCTACGTTATCTGTAAAATGCTGTGCGGACTTATGTCCGGCATAATTATACTGGTTTACTTATTAATACTGGTCTAAAAATAACTCGTCAAGCTCGTCAAGCTCCTCCTCAACCGGCATATCCCCCATGCCTGTATTAGCCTGCGCCGCCGGTCTCTGTCTTACGTTACCGGCCGGCTTTGAATTAGCCGCTGCCGCTGCGCTTAAATCCATATTAGAGTTGGAAACTGCAGCGCCCCTGCTATCTGCAGCAGGCTTATTCTGCGGCGTTGCCTGTGAATTGGCTGTTGCGGCAGGCTTTGCCGCTGACACCTTAGGGCTGACCATTGGCTGCTGCGCAGATGTTCTTGTAGCGCTGTGAAGCTTCTCCACCTCTGACAGTTCTTTGTTTCCGGCCCCCATAACGCCCTTTTTCCCATCTCCTTTTGGAACTTCACCGGACTGTAGCTGCGATGCAATCTGCTGCCTGTTAGTTTCAATAGTAGTGTACTGGCTCTGCAAGCCTTTTACAAACGCCTGATATTTTGCCCCTTCTTCCTCCAAAAAACGTCCTGTAAATTCACTTAAATCCTTCATTACATTATTTGTATAATTAAGGGCGCCAATACGAATCATATCGCCTTCCTGCCCCGCCTGATTTACAATCTCCTGTGCCTTGGCAGTAGCCTGATTAATCAATTCCCTTGCCTGCTCTGTAGCAAGCTTCATAATCTCGCTTTCATTTACAATACGCTGAGCCTCATTCCTGCTGGCTGTAACAATCTCATCCGCTTTCTTATGAGCCTCTGCAATAATGGCGTCCTTACGCCCCATAACTTTATTGCTCTGCTCAACCTCACTTGGAATCTTCATTTCAATCTCGCGAATCATATTGAGAAGCTCATCCCTTGGAACAATAATCTTATTAGAAGAAAATGTTTGCGACTTACAATCCTCTATAAACTTCTCCAGCGCCATAAATAATTCATCAATACTCTTCTTTGCCATACTATCCTCTTCTTTCCGCTGCCAATGAACGTATTTTTAAATATAATCAACACCAGTATAACACAGTTTTCCTAAATTGAAAACCGTTTCTTCACCTCTGGTATAACAATATCCGGTACAAATGCAGAAAAATCTCCTCCAAAGCGGGCAATCTCTTTAACCGTACTTGAGCTTACATAGGAATACTCCACGCTTGCTGTAAGGAACAGCGTGTCCACCTCCGGACAAATCTGATGATTTGTCTGGGACATTTGCAGCTCATACTCAAAATCCGTTACCGCCCTCAATCCCCTTACAATTACCATCGCCCCCTCCTTCTTTGCAAAATCCACCAGCAAACCGGAAAATGCCTGCGCTCTCACATTTGGGAAATTCTCTGTCACCTTGTTAATCATATCCACTCTTTCCTCAGCAGAAAAAAGCGGGGATTTCTGATTGTTATTAAGCACTCCGACAATCACTTCGTCAAATATTTGGGCTGAGCGGGAAATAATATCCAAGTGTCCTACTGTTACCGGGTCAAAACTCCCCGGATAAATTACTCTTCTCATCACCTTATCCGTCGTATAGTTAATATTGAACCATACATTCCTTTCTCCATATTATTGCGCTAACTGTAAAAACAAATGTTTATTTGTCTTATACTCCTTAACTCTTGTTACATGATATCCCATTTCATCTAAAAATGAAAAATCATTTTTTAACGCCGCCTCAACTATAATCACCGTATCCTCTCCCACAAGCTCCGACGCTTTAAGACTAGCAAGCACCTGCTCATATAACCCCTCTCTATACGGAGGATCCATATATATGTAATCCATCTTAAGCCCTCTGCCGCTTAAAACATTTATGGCGGAAAGCACATCCATCACAAGCACCTCTCCCTTATCATCAAGCTTTGTATGCTCAAGATTCTCATTTATGCAGGCAGCCGCCCTTTTATTCATTTCCACAAAATAACCCTGCTTCGCTCCGCGGCTAAGCGCCTCTATTCCAATAGCGCCGCTACCGCTAAACAAATCCAAAAACAGCGTTCCGCCAATATATGGGTTAAGTATATTAAACAATGTCTCCTTAATCCTGTCAGTAGTCGGTCTTGTATCCTTTCCTTCAATAGTTTTTAGCTGCAATCTTCTTGCAGCGCCTGCAATCACTCTCATAGCATTCTCCTAATCTGTAAATATCCCCTTTGCATACTCCCACATCTTCTCACAAGCATCCTGATAATCCACATTGGAATAGGCGGCATAAGCCTCCTTTAAGTTAGAATTATTGTTTACATTTTCCTTTATATAAGTTACCAGCTTTTGCTGCTGCGGCCTGTCGGACATTCCATACAAATATAAGCAAATCAACAAAAACAATGTAATAAATGTTCTAAGCAAATACCCTGACAAATAAGGCATGGACTCATTTGAAGAATCCTTAACCGGCCTATCCATGCTTTTTACTCTATATATCCTGCCCGAATTAAAGCCGGCTCTTGCCTCCTGTAACCTCCTCTTTCTATCATCCATTAAACTCCACCCCTTCTATGGCTGCAAAACCTCTGCAAATAACAGCTTCCATCTCTTAGAGTATATGAAAAGGGTTGGCTAAAAAGAACTAGGTAAGCTCCGTTGCTCTTTTTAAAAGCCCGCAAAGAAGCTCATAGGTTCGCCTTGCGGAAGAAATAACCAATGTCTCCTTTGGAGTATGGATATCTAAAATATCAGGTCCAATGGAAATGATATCAAAGTTCCCTTTACCTGAAAAAATCCCACATTCAAGTCCCGCATGGATACCTTCAGCCTTCATAGGAGAATTATACTGTTTCTCATACACATCCATCAAAAGTTTCCTGAGCGCGGAATCCTCTTTATATGCCCATCCGGGATAACGGTTCGATAGTTTTACTTCAGGCATGCAATAATCCACTGTAGCCTTTGCATATTTATCTCTATAATTACATGCTCCCTGCATTATAACATAGGAAATAACATCCGACGCCTTGTCAAGCTCTGTATCTTCACTGCTTCTAATCAAAAATGAGAGATTAAGCTTATCCTCCTTAATTGACACTACTCCTAAGTTAGAAGATGTTTCAACCATATCAGGTACAGCTTTACTCATCCGGCACACTCCATCCGCTGTATGCGCGACTGAATCTATAAAAGAATCCTTAACAAACCCGCAAATAACCCTTGAAAACTTCTTTTCAGCCGCATTGAAATCTACCTTTATGGCGTCCTCGCGTCCGGCAAATTCCTGCGCCACTCTTGCGGTAAAATCATTTACTACAATCTGTATGGCGTCCTTCTGCTCATCTTTTAAAAATACATACGCTTTCGCTTCTCTTGGAATGGCATTATTTTTCATTCCGCCTTCAATATCCGCTAAATAATACTGTACTCCGGTAGAATAAAACACGTATAACAGTTGCGCCATTAAAATGTTTGCATTTGCCCTGCCATAATGTATATCCGCACCGGAATGTCCGCCCTTTAAGCCATGAATAAATATCTCATAGCACTTGTAACCGTCTTTCGGAGCTTCGTCATATAAAAGGTTATAACAGGCGTCTAAATTAACGCCTCCCGCACATGAAGTAAGCACGCATCCCTCTTCCTCAGAATCTATATTTATAAAATATTTCCCCTTTAGTTTGCTTACATCAAATGCAAAAGCCCCCTCCATGCCCACCTCCTCGTCAGTGGTAAAAAGCGCCTCCAAGTCCGGATGCTCAACAGTATCGTCATCAAGAATTGCCAGCGCATACGCCACTGCAATCCCATCATCCCCTCCCAAGGTAGTACCCTCTGCATACAGCATATCTCCATCGAGTTTAAGTTTAAGCCCATCCTTTAAAAAGTCATGCTCTGTATCGGCATTTTTCTCACATACCATATCCATATGTCCCTGCAAAATCACAGTAGGAGCATTCTCATATCCTAAAGAAGCCGGTTTTTTAATCAGCACGTTTTTTTGCTCATCCTGAATTACATCAAGCTTCCTTTTCTTTGCAAAATCAACCAAATACCGGCTTATTTCTTCTACATTTAAGCTTCCATGAGGAATGCTGCAAATCTCCTCAAAATAGTAAAACACCTTTTCCGGTGAAATTCCTTCTAACACCCTTCCCATATAAATACCACCTTATTATTTAATGTTCTAAGCCCCGATTCATAAGCCTACTGCCCATGTCAGTTTAGTTCTTAAAGCTGTGAATAGGAGCTGGAATACGCCCTTTCCTTGAAATAAATTTATCGCAGGAATAAGGATTAACCTTCATAATCGGCGCATATCCAAGCAGCCCTCCAAATACAGCCTGCTCTCCCACATCCTTACCGATTACCGGAATAATCCTTACCGCTGTAGTCTTCTGGTTCACCATCCCCAATGCCATTTCATCTGCAATAATGCCTGACAATGTAGACTCTTTAGTATCTCCGGGAACTGCAATCATATCCAAGCCAACTGAACATACGCAGGTCATTGCTTCAAGCTTCTCAAGAGTCAGGGCGCCGCAGGAAGCCGCATCAATCATTCTCTGATCTTCACTAACCGGAATAAACGCCCCGCTTAAGCCTCCCACATAAGATGAAGCCATAATTCCCCCTTTTTTCACCTGGTCATTAAGCATCGCAAGAGCCGCTGTAGTTCCCGGAGCGCCGGCATATTCTAAGCCAATCTCTTCTAAAACCTCCCCCACGCTGTCTCCTACTGCCGGAGTAGGGGCTAAGGAAAGATCAATAATACCGAAAGGAACTCCAAGTCTTTTGCTTGCTTCCTGTGCAACTAATTGCCCTACGCGGGTAATTTTAAATGCAGTTTTTTTAATTGTTTCACAAAGCACCTCAAAGTTGGCGTCTTTTATATTTTCAAGCGCCGCCTTTACAACCCCCGGCCCCGATACGCCAACATTTATAATTGCATCTCCCTCTGTAACGCCATGAAACGCCCCCGCCATAAACGGGTTGTCGTCCGGAGCATTGCACAACACTACAAACTTAGCGCAGCCCAAGCTGTCGTTATCCTTGGTAAGCTCGGCTGTCCTTTTAATCATCTGCCCTACTAAACGTATTGCATCCATATCAAGACCGGTTTTTGTTGAACCAACCACCACAGAGCTGCAAATACGCTCAGTACTTGATAACGCTTCCGGAATAGAACGGATAAGGTATTCGTCTGCCGGAGTCATGCCCTTTGCAACCAGAGCAGAATAACCTCCAATAAAATTAACTCCTACTGTGACAGCCGCCTTATCAAGTACCTTTGCAATCTCCACAAAATCCTCTGGGCAGCGGCATACGCTCCCACCCACCAAAGCAATAGGGGTTATGGAAATCCTTTTATTGACAATGGGAATCCCAAGCTCACTCTCAATATCTTTCCCAACCTTAACTAAATCCTTCGCCACTGTAGTAATTTTATTATATATTTTGTTCTTTACCTCATCCAATGTGGCTCCATTGCAGTCCAGCAGGCTTATACCCATTGTTATAGTCCTGACGTCCAGATTATTTTCCATAATCATTGTATTTGTTTCTATTACTTCTTTTATGTCTAACATACTATGCCTCCTAGAGTCTATGCATTCTGTCAAAAATAGCTGCCTTCTGTGTACGGATATCAACCCCAATCTCCTCACCAATCTGCTTAAGCTCGCTTGCCAGCACATTGAAATCCTTGGAGGAACCTGTCATATCCGCCACCATCATCATATTAAAAAAACCGGATACAATAGTCTGTGAAATATCTAAAATATTCACCTGATTATTTGCCAGATAATTACATACCTTTGCCATAATACCTACCTTATCCTTGCCTATTACTGTGATAATTGTTTTATTCATATAACTATTCCTCCTAAAATAACATATTATATTTATTAAATACCCGCTTAACTGTTACACTAAAGCATAATCTCTGCAGAACAGCTCTCCCTGCTTGCCACCTCAATCCGAAGCTCCTCCATGTCAGCCCCAGCCTCTCTCATATAATTTTGCATATTTATAAAGGCGCATTCAGGGATATTATTATCCTTTGACAAATGTCCAAGCACTAACGCCTTCATCGGATATTCTTTATAAAGCCTTGCGGCTAGCTCGCCTGAGCGCTCATTTGACAAATGTCCCCTGCTGCCAAGAATTCTTCGCTTCAATGCATAACTGTAACGCGGATTTACCTCCAGCATACTGATATCGTGGTTAGACTCTAACAGCACAACATCAGAGCCTTTAAGTTTATTAATCAGGTATTCATCATAATCACCTAAATCCGTTGCAATACTCAGCTTCCCCGACTCATCAAAAAAGGAATAGCACACCGGATCCGCCGCATCATGCCATACAGCCGCCGGTGAAATGAGCATATCCCGTATATAAAACGTCCTATCAGGCTCTATTGGAATAAAAAGCTCCTCGCTTATATTCCCAAGCTTATCATAATTAAATATCATATCAATAGTGGACTGCGTTGCATATACCGGTATTTCACATTTGCGAAGAAGTACGCCTAAGCATTTTATATGGTCTATATGCTCATGTGTAATAAGTATACCGTCTAAGTCCGACAATTGAACGCCCTGCTTTTGAAGTCCTTCTGTAACTCGTTTTCCGCTGATTCCTGCATCCACCAGCAAATGTACGTTATCATTGCCAACATATATACAGTTACCGCTGCTCCCACTGCCTATACTCATTAATTTCATTTTTCTTCCGTCCTTTAACCTTGAGGCTTATACTTCTCGGTATTTCCAATGCTATCCGCTATAACCTCGTCTGAATCCACAGTAATCCTTCCCCGACCATGAAGCTTTGAATAATACATTGCCCAGTCGGCATGGTTAAGCAAATCCTCTGTCTTAGCGCATATTGAGGGGTATGCGGTCACTCCAATGCTTACATTAATCTTTACAATCTCCCCGTTATGGGTAAGCTCTGTCGACTTTATATCTTCGTGAATCTTCTTGACAATAGGCATGATTCCCTCAACATCCATATCATAAAACGCCATCATAAATTCTTCTCCGCCATACCGTCCAAGTATTCCCCCATGTTTATTAACCTCCCTGTTGGCAGTCTGGGCGACAGATACTATTACCATGTCGCCGAAGCTATGCCCATAGGTATCGTTTACATTTTTGAATTTATCTATGTCAAACAGCGCAACCGCCAGAGGCGCCTTATTCTCTATGGCGTCAGTTACATAATCGCTAAAGAGCTTATTAAAATGCCGGCGGTTATAAATTCCGGTAAGCCCGTCTCTTGTAGCAAGATTCTCCATAGTCGCATACATATTAGCATTCCTGACTGCAATGCCAATTTGTGTAGCAATACTGTAATAAAGCTGCTTACTCTCCTCAGTGAAGAAATCAGCCTTTTCAGAACCCAGTATAAGGGCTCCGCACATTCCGCCTTCTGTTAAAATCTGGATACGAAGAAGGGATTTAACACCCGCATCCTGAAGAAATTTATAAAGCTCAGGCAGCGTACCGTTATCAGTTATATAATTATCATCAAAATAATGTACTTCCTTTAAAATATCCTCCGCCTTGCTGTTAAATATTTCTTCCAATTCCTTTGAAGACTTTCTGTTTCTTGTTTTATTGGATATTCTTGAACATATCAGCGGATTAACCTCGCAGCGCATAAGCGCATCAATGAACATCCCGACAGCCTTAAGGTCTCCGCTTTCAATCAAAGCCTCTACTACTTTTTCAGAAAACTTCACCATATCTACTTCAGCAGACACAAAGCCAAGAATCTTATTGTGAAGCGCCATCCCCGCATTCTGCTTATTAATGGTTTCATTTGCCTTGGACAATTCAATCTTCTGAACGCCTAAAAGGTCTATTACCTCTTTGATTTTGTGACTTTGTTCATTTAAAGAGGTATTGTTTGACTCAAGCTCTAAGTTCTCACGATTCAGATAAGTTATGTGCGAAACATATCTATCCATATAATAATAGAGCCTGTGTATAAGAGAATAAAATGCAATGCATATAATTCCAACAAATATTGTCGTTTCTATAATCGGCAATTTAAATCTTAACAGCAGCGGAATAATAATATAGCAGCCTGCAAATATTGCAGCCATTGCTACAGCCGCGCCGTCTCTGACCTCTGTATTAGTAAATTCAATACACTCTATATATTCCAAATAATACAAAACATAAACCGCCATGCAAATCATTCCGGCCGCAGAATGCAGCCCAAAGGTAGCGCCAAAAAGCATAACGCTTGCCATTAAGCCTACTTTGCAGGCTATCAACAGCTTTTTATTATTGTTATAATTTTTCCTGCCGATAAACTCGTCCGCTATATGAGAAAATATCAAAACGCCTAAAAATATATAAGAAAAAACATGCTCCATACTGTGTATGAAAATCAGATATGCCGCATAGCCCGTTATCAAAACTGCTATCGACGCATGGGTAAACGACCTTCTCTTACTATACTTAAAACGACTTTTCTCAATATTTTGCTGTAAATATTCTTCTTTTGTTACATTTTCTTTATCACTCATTAATTATCAATCCCTCCAAAAAATCTTTACTATGTCTCCATCATGAAGCGGCTCTGTAAAACCAACCTCAATTCCATTTAATGTGGTTACTAATATATTGCCACCCATAGTTGACAAATCAAAGGGATAAAAATCAAGTATATCCACAAAAATATATTGCGGCTTATTCTTTAAGACCACTATCTGGTCATTGACAGTAATCTTTATGTCCACAGGTTCCATAGGAACTTCAACTATCGGCTCGCTCACAAGCTTATCTTCATTAACTGATAAATTATCCTCAAGCTTCTGCTTCTCCCCTTTATCTTCAGGTTCTGCTTCAGCCGGCTCTGCCGCGCCTTCCCCAGTCTGCGTTGTCTCTGCCAAAGAGTTTTTTTCTGTCTGCGGCTCGTCTTTATTGCCGCCCCCATTAAGCTCCTCCACCTCGCTGAGCTTTTCCTCATTCTCAGCCCAGTTAATCATGTAATTGTCATAAATCCGATCCTTTGCCGAAGCTCTCTCATGGTTGACAAAAAATGAAACATTATTGGGAAGATCCAAAAACATCAAAAGCTGTTCCACTGTATAATAATCCAGTATAATAACCTGATCCTTATCCTGAATACTATAATACTCTGACTTTAGTTCCCCATTTACCAGCGCATATCTTGGACATGTTACAGTTTGTCCGTTTACCCTGAAATGTATCTCCTCTGTATATTCAGGCAAATGCCCAATCTCCATATATGCAGGTTCGCCAACAGACGACTCCGCAATTGTAATCTTGTCATTTTGCTGAATCAGCGCAGTCATGCTTACCTCATTTTTATTGAGGCGGATAACCGCAGCTTCTCCCTTGCTTCCCCTTATAATACGCTGTTTCCCGTTAATCGTAAACGTAATATCCGCGCCTCTTCTAGGGAAAAGCTTTTCGTTAGGATATCCCACTGCCGCCGCTGCGTCCATCACTGTCAGCCTGTTATTATTGTAAAGCTTAACACGCTCTCCATTTACATTTACAAATATAAAATTATTCTTCTTTTCATAGTAATTTATACATATTCCAATAGGAGTTACATATAATGAATCCTTTTCTAAAGACTCATCCAGCATATCAATATTGCCCATTACCTCCCGTCCCCTTAAAGCAACGCGATTAGGCACAAGCTCCAAAGCAGCCGCAAGCTCTTTTGTAAAGCCCTCAACCTTGCCGCCGCCGCCTACTACAAATACTGCGCTTACGCTTTTTCCGCCATTTAACTCCTTAATCTTCTCTGCAATTTCATGCGTCAGATACTTAACGCTTGGAAGAAGCTCCTCATCAACCTCCTCCTTTGTAATCTTCTGCTTATCTCCCATAATGTCCTTATATTGTATCTGTCTCTTTATAGCAGGCATAGTCTTAATCTTCTCTGCAGTGTCAAAATCAATAAGATATTTTTGAATCAATACTTCCGTAAACTTATCTCCGGCAAATGGAATCATTCCATAAGCCACAACGCTTCCGTCTCTTGTAATACATATATCCGAAGTTCCGGCGCCGACATCCACCAATGCAATATTAAGCAGACGATACTGCTCAGGAATAGCTACATTCATGGCTGCAATAGGCTCCAATGTAAGATTGACAACCTCTAAGCCCGCCTCTGAAACAGCCGCATAAAGCCCGTCTACCACATCCTCAGGCAGGAAGGTTGCCAATACCTCCGCCCCTACCTTTCTTGCTTTATGTCCTATAAGATTACTTATGGCAAAACCATTCAGAAAATACCTAATCACCGTATAGCCTACGCAGAAAAACTTTAAATCCCCATAGTTCTCACTCTGAATGATTTCATTTGCCTTTTCCACTCCCATCATATCAAGTGAATAGACCATCTCGTCATCAACAACCGCTTCATCCTCCAGTTCTTCATCGCACACTCCCACTGCAGTCTTAAGCACGCGTCCTGCAGCCGCAATGCATACTTCATTAAGCTCTACTCCAATCTTTTGCTCCAACATGTTTTTCACATGGCTTATAGTTTCCGCCACTCTGCCGATATCGTGAATCTGTCCATCCAGCATTGAACGGGTTTCATGAAACTTCTCCGCCTGAGCTACCACTTGAAAACGGTTTCGGGCGTCCTTATAACCTATAGTCCCCACAATGCTGCGTGTTCCAATATCCAGTCCAAATACAATCTCCTGTCCGTTATATATTGTTGGCATCTGATTTTCCTCCTAGCTATTATCACCTAAAAGAACATCCAATTGCTTCTGCAAATGCTCTATTCCCTTACTGTTATCAATCACCTTATCCGCATTAATCTTAAACTGTTCCCTAGAAAGCTGTTTGTCCATAATGCTTAAACACTTTTCCCTTGTATAGCTCCGGCTATTCATAAGCCTTTCAATCCTTACCTCTTCTTCTGCATCCACATACCAGAATTCATCACATATCTCGTCATAATGCTCCTCAATCAAAAGCGCAGCCTCCACAGCAACATGTTTAAAATATCGCCGCTTATCCTCAATACTTCTTACAATCTCTTTCCTGACAGCGGGATGTACCAGCTTATTCAAATATATACGCTTATCCTCATCAGCAAATACTATCTTAGCAATGTATTCCCTATTAAGCTCTCCGTCAGGTCTCAGTGCAAGAGGTCCCAACCAGTCGGATATCTCATGCCATAGCGGTCTTCCCTTTGACTGAAGGTTCCTTGCCACATCATCCGCCAAAATGGGATACACTGAATAATGTTTTGACATGTATTCCATTACAGTGCTTTTCCCCGCACCAATTCCACCAATAATACCTATAACCATAGCTTTACTATCTCCATAATAATCAGCGCTGCAAGGCTCTATTTGTAATTAAAGCCTGATATAGTCACTTTGCGTCATACCATGTTTTGCCAACATTCATATCAACAACTAATTCCACAGACAACTGCGCCGCATCTGTCATGGCGTTATGCACTACCTTCTTAACCTTTTCAAGCTCGTCCTCATATGCCTCCACCACCAGTTCATCATGAATCTGTAATACCAGCTTAGAGCGAAGCCTCTCCTTAATCAAGCCCCTGTATGTCCTTATCATGGCAATTTTCATAATATCCGCCGCTGTTCCCTGAATTGGCGAATTCATAGCCACACGCTCTCCAAAATTTCTCTGGTTATGATTAGTGGAATGCATCTCCGGAATCGGTCTGATCCTTTGATATAAAGTCCTTACTTGTTCATTTTGCCTTCCCTGTTCTACTAACCCGTCTAAAAATTCTTTAACCTTGGGATAGGTTGCAAAATATCTATCCATATAGTCGGAAGCTTCCTGTCTGCTTATTCCCAAATCCTCGCTTAATCCAAATGCGCTTATTCCATATACAATTCCAAAATTCACTGCCTTGGCGTTACGCCTCTGCAACGAAGTCACCTCATCGAAGGGGACATGAAATACTTGTGAAGCAGTAATGGCATGAATGTCCTGTCCCGCTCTAAAAGCATTTATAAGCTGTTCATCTTCAGACATATGCGCAAGAATCCTAAGCTCAATCTGAGAGTAGTCTGCATCCACAAATACACAGCCCTCTCTGGGCAAAAACACCTTTCTAATCTCCCTTCCCAATTCAGTACGCATGGGAATATTTTGAAGGTTCGGCTCTGTGGAGCTGATTCTTCCTGTAGCTGTCACAGTCTGGTTAAAATGTCCATGTATACGACCATCCTCATTAATATATACAGCCAAACCATCCACATATGTAGAATAAAGCTTCGCAAGCTGCCGGTATTCAAGAATATAAGCAATAATAGGGTGAGAATCTTTTAATGACTCTAATACCTCCGCGCTTGTTGAATATCCTGTTTTTGTTTTCTTTTGCGCAATAAGCCCCAGCTCCTCAAAAAGCACGACTCCAAGCTGCTTAGGAGAATTAATATTAAACTCATGTCCGGCCGAATCATATATAGACTGTTCCAATTTTTCAATACTGCCCTTTAATGTATCTCCGTACTGTCTTAATGCGTCTTTGTCAACAATAACTCCATTTGCGGTAAGCTCATACAGTGTATATGCTGTGGGCATCTCTATGTCTGTAAATAACCTCCACATGTCAGATTCATACAAATCATTTCTAAGCTGTCTGTAACAGACAAGACCTGCCGCCGCCTCCTGACCTAAACAATCATTAATCCTTTCAAGCTGTTCCTCGCTTTCTTCTCCCTTAAGAAGCTCTCCTATGTTCGGTATCGGATATGCATAATCCTGACAAACCTCATAAGGCGAATAATCAGACTTAAGCGGATTCATCAAATATGCCGCCACTGATATGTCAAACGCCGCCGGTTTATCAGATTCCAATAAAATAAGCTGCTCCCTTTGCTGTCTGGTCATTAGCTTAAGCTGCTCCTTGACGTCATAGGAAACAACCAATGCGCCGCTGTCATAAAACCTGTTCACAATATTAACTATATCATCCTCTGAATACCCATTCTCCTTTGTAAGCAGTATATACTGCTCCTCATTATAGGAAAATGCCATGCTTATATGTTTTTCAGGATTATCCTGAACTTTTCCCTCCATATAATCAAACATGGACATCTGAACCATCTTTGATTTCTTCTTAAGCTCAGGTACGCATAAAACAAGCGATACCGCCTCCGATTCCTCCGCCTTTAGAAGATACTCCTCTAATTGTTCGGGGCGAGGCATAACACCGGTTACCTCTGTTCTTATAGAAGCGCTTTGCCCCTCTATAAATTCTGAATCTATCCTCTCCATTGAAAGAGAATGAAATTCAAGCTCATGCAAAACCTTCTCCAGCTCGTCTGCAAAAATTCTTGTATTGAGATTGCAAAGCGAAATATCATCAAGAGGAATATCTCTCTTAATCGTAGCAAGCTCTTTACTGACAATGGAAGCCCGCTCTCCCACCAGCTCCTCCTCACTATCTGCAAGTAAATAGGAAAATGGGGAACGATTTATACCAAGCTCCTCTTTCCAGCGCTTTTTAACCTCATCCAATCCCTTTTTATCAAGGCCTCGAATCTCATCATACATTTCTTCAATGGTGGTATAAGCATTTGCCAAGACAATGGCTGTCTTTTCCCCTATTCCCTTTACTCCCGGAATGTTATCGGCGGAATCCCCCGCCAATTGCTTAACCATAACAGTCTTTTCAGGCAAAAAACCAAATTCCTTAAATACTCTGTCCGGAGTAAGGTATACCATATTATCAGGAACTATATTCTCCTCCTGCTTCCATCTGTGCTTCTTATATATCTCCTGCGCTTTAGCGGCGCTTGAGGTCATAAGCCACATAGACACGCGGTCGTCCACCAATTGCAAATAATCCCTGTCCTTAGTCATCACGCAAATGGGAATATCCTTCTCAAATCTCTTAGTCAGCGTTCCTGCAAAATCATCCGCCTCGTATTCATTGGAGGAAAATTGAACAATACCAATCCTTGAAAGCATTTTTTGACAAAGCTCAAACTGTTTAATCAAAGGCTCCGGCGTCTTTTTGCGGTTGCACTTATATTCGCTATAAATCTCCCGCCTAAAAGTGTCTCTGGTTAAATCCCAGCATATAGCCAGATACTTTGGCTTCTGTTTCTCCAAAATGGAAAACAATGTTTTAAAAAAGCCAAACACGCCATTAGTATATACGCCGTCACTGGTCTGCATAATCTTGTAATAAAACGCTTCCTTATCCTCATCCTTTTTCGCATATAAAATCTCTCTTGGCAGGTTTCCATAATATTGTGTGGAAAGCAAGCTTGAGCCATCAATAATCAGCATAAACTCATTTGCCATAAATAATCTCCCTTAAGGATGGCGGAGTATAATTCCCCATCTCATATATATATTTTTTTGAATTCTCATAGAAATAATATTGTCCGCGTTCGTTTAACTGCTTATTCATCACAAGTTCAGCGTGGGCTTCCTGTTCAAAGTGTCCAAGTAAAATTCCAAAAAGTGAAATACATATTGCAAGCAAAACAGTTTGAAAAATTATTCGTCTCTGCCTTTGTATCCTGACAAGCTGCTTCTTTAGTCTGCTCTTTAATTCCTCCTGAAAGTTTACAGCAATGTTATCTCCATTCTCAAGCCGCCTCATCCCCTCAAGCATAATGTAACTAATCTCCAACTCCTCATGGCAATCAGGACAATTATTAATATGCTTAATAAACGGTTCAAGCTCCTCCGGAGAAACACAATCATCCATATACAAATGCATAATGAATCTGGCTCTTTTGCAGTCCATTGTATGTCCCTCCAACACTTTTTGTTAATGCAAAGCACTCCCACACAATCTTCTTTAGTATATCACAAATTCCTAGATAAATCTTCTATTTTTTATTATTTTTGAATAAAAGTTAGCACATTAGAACAAAAAATGGGTTGACTTGTATGAACAAACAAGTTATAATATCATTCGTTGAGTAACCAAAAGCGGATGTGGCGGAATGGCAGACGCAGCAGACTCAAAATCTGCCGGTGGCAACATCGTGTGGGTTCAAGTCCCACCATCCGCATTAGACAACAAAAATCCGAACACTTAAAAGTGTTCGGATTTTTGTGTTTTAAAAACTCGCTTCAAATCTTTAATTACTATGTCATCAGGTCGCTCTTTTCCTTACTTTTGTCTATAATCTCATTTAACCATGAAAACGGTTTTTTACATAACAGTCCTATAATCAGGGAAACCACAACAAATATTGCAAGCTTTCCAATATAAATCCAATAATCATTTTTATAAAATCCGCTTACACATTCCCTTAAGCTGCCCATACAATATGGGAATGGCAGAAAATTGTAAATCTGCTGATACACATTTGGAAGCACTTCTCTTGGAAACGTACCTCCCGCTCCTGCAACTTGGATTACCATAATAATTACAGCCAGAGCCTCTCCTACATTTCCAAAAGCAAAGGTCAATGCATATATAAAAAGCGTAAATACAAAGCTCGTCATAGCGGCTGCAAGCCAAAACATAAATGGATGCTTACACTGTATTCTTAAAAAACATATATCGCCCAATACGCATATAAGCGTCTGAATCTGTCCAATAATAAAAAATAAAGCATATCTTCCAAAAAATTCCTGATAATCCCTCACATCTTTTATACCCGTTACAGGTTTTACCTTTACATGGATAATGGCTACTAAAATAAGAGCTCCCACCCATATAGCCAGTACGGTATAAAAAGGCGCCATAGCAGAACCGTAATTCTTTGTTTCATAAACCCTTATAGTCTTAAGCTTAACAAGAGAGGAAAAGTATTCGCCAATCTTTTCAGGCTCATTTTCCAACACACTTATTATCTTTTGGAATTCTTCGTTTTCTCCCATTACAAATACATTATTACGAATATCCTTTACCGACTGCTGCAATTCCTTAAGCAAATCCTTTGTTTCAGCTATATTAAGCTCGCCCTTTTCTAGCAGCTCAACATAATCGTTAAGCCTTACATTTGCCGCTTCTAAACCGGACATGCCTGTAGTTGCGGCGGAAAGCTTTGTAAGATCCTTTTCAATATCGTCAATCATCTTTGGCACCAAATCATTCAGTGTTTTCGCAGTTGCAGTTGCAGACTGCGAGGTAGACTCAAGCGTACCTAACAGATTAATAATGTTAGAAAGCTCGTCAACAACCATATCCAGAGCGTCGACTGCCTCCTTATCCTTCGAGCCTTCCTCCTCAATATTTTTCAGAGTATCGCCAAGCTTTACAACAACCTCGGTAACAGTACTGAATACCTGACTGTTCACCTGATTCTGTACAGCGGTTTTTGCTTTATCAGTAATCTTCGTTCCAATTGCGTTTTTCTTTTCATTTGAGTAGTATGTAATCTTTCCGCCGCTGATATCCCCATCCATAACAGACGCAATACTTTCAGTAAAATCTTTAGGAATAATCAGCGCAGCATAAAATTCCCCACTGTATACGCCATTGACAGCCTCCCTCTCATCCTTTGGGAATCTCCAGCCAATAGTGTTGTTTTCATGTAACGCCTCCACAACCGTATCGCCGATATTTAACGACACATCCTTTAACAAGATTCCCTCGTCATTGGAATATACTGCAATTTTTAAGTTAGAAGTAGCCTCCTCGCTGTACGGATCCCAGTTTGAATTAATATTAAACCATGCATAAAGGGAGGGTAAAATGCTAAGTCCCATTACAATAACAACTGCAACCACATTAGTTATAATGTGCTTAAAATCATTCGCCATGATTTTCAGTATGTTCTTCATTGTCCGCCTCTCCTTCCTTCAACGCCTTTTTATCTGATTCATTGTCAGGCTCTCCCTTATCAAGCAATCCACGAATCGAATCCTTTCTTGTTTCAATACGCTGAACAAGCTGTTCTTTAACCCTTTCCTTTGTTTCGTCCCTTTTTTGTTCCAGCTCCTTTAATGTCTTTACAATATTTTGTTCTACCTCATTAATATCCTGTCCAATAAGCGCGTTTGCTTCAATCGGCTCACCGCTGCTGATTTCTGCAATCTTTTCCTGCATTTGAAAATCTACATACTCCACGTAAATCAGATATACTGCAATGACAAACAGTGAAATAATCCAAAGCACTAAAAATACAACCTTATCGCTTTCAGTAAGAAATAAAAGTATAAGAAATACCATAGGAATCCATATTAAGCACTGGATTCCTATCTTTATTCTCTTTTGATTTTTTAAATGCATTTCCTCCTCGTATTTCATAATGGCATGAAATAACTGCTTATATTGATTCTCGTTAGACATAACTGCACTCCTTTATAACGCTATTACATAAAACCCGTATCCTCCATGCGGCGTTCCACAAAATGACTGACCTTCATAAAAGGCAGACGTATTAAAAGACCAAGCAGCAAGGCTGCAACCGCAAATAATAATAGTTTCAGAAGATATATTACATAGTCGCTCTCATAAGCTCCGCATATAGCCTCGCGCATGGCGTTAATAGAATATGGGAACGGGAAGAAAATATATATTTTCTGATAAAATTCCGGCAAAATCTCGATTGGATATGTACCGCTGGAGCCGGCTATCTGAATAACCACCAGAACTACCACTAACGCCTTTCCAATATCCCCAAAGGATACGGTAAGGGAATAAATTAACAGCATAAATGTAAAGCTTGCAACTGATGATGCAAACCAAAACCTTATAGGGCTGATACACTGAGTATGCAGCAGGCAAATGTTACCTAACACAATAATTATTGTCTGCAACTGTCCCAGCAGAAAAAATAAAATAAATCTTCCTAAAAACATTTCATATGGTTTAGGGTTGTTATATTTTTCTTTTGTAGGATTCACTTTAATAATAGCTACGAGGAAAATACCACCTACCCAAAGGGCGAGCGTAGTATAAAACGGTGTTACGCCCGAACCATAGTTTTCTACGGGATATACCGGTTTTGTATCAATAGTAACAGGCGATGAAAAAAACGCTCCATATCCTGAAGGATCTCCCTGCAAAAACTCTGCAAATTTTTTCACAAGCTCGCTGCTGCTCAACTTAACTATCTTTTCATCAACTTTATTTAACCTATCTGCAATCCCATGAATACCGTCCGACAAGCGGGACAAACCTTCATCCGCATTAGTAATACTATCCTGCGCGCCGGCCAATACAACCTCCAGCAACTCCAAATCCTCCTCTATACTGTTCAGCGCATTGGAAGCATCCCTTGCAGCAACGTTCACATATTCCGACACTGCGCTTAAAAATGGCTGCAGAACTTCCTCATATTCATCCTCCAAATCCTGTAAAGTCTCCTCCCACATTGCTTCCTGCTGTGAAGTATAACTATTCTTGTCTTTTGATAAGTTTTTACTTAAAGACTGTATAAATGAATCAATAGAGCTTAATTGATTTTCCAAAATACTAATTGTCCTGTTATACTGAGAGCCAACTTCACTGTTGCTTAACGAAACCACCTTCATAGAATTTAACATATTATCAATTCCGGTTTTTGCATCCTTTAAGTATGCCAGCGCATGGTTATAATATGTATTCTTCTTACTTGTCTTCTCAGCCTTTACAGCCTTTTCAATATTGGTCATTGCAGAGGTTAAAGACTTCTTTACCTGCCTGTCCTTCTTTAATATATTTTCTCCGAAATGATTATTGGAGGCGTCCTTTAATTCTGCGCTTTTTGAAGCCGCTGTTCTTCCGATTCCTCCCAAATCACTTTTGGCGTTATCCAGCGAAGAATTAAGCTTCTCATTTGCAACGGTGAAAGAATCTATAAGCTTTTCATAGCCTGTTACATTATCTTTTACCCTTTCTAATTTTTCACGAAACTGTTCAACCTTGACTTCTCCTATATGCGTATTTACCGAGCCTGCCTCTTGCTCAAATAAATCCTTAACCAAAACAGAAATATATGTTTCATTTATATTATTTTCAAGATTGGAAACCGCTGTATCTGTAATCTTAGTTGCCACTGCGTTCTTTTTCTCGTTTTCATAATAACGTACCTCAGGACGTTTCAAATCCTTGAAAAAACCGTCGTACATACACTTTGTAAATTCTTCGCTAAACACCACAGCCGCATAGTATTTACCGCTTTTCACACCGTCTACAGCCTTTTCTGCATCCATTTCAATCCACTTTATGGAAGTATTTTCAAGCACGTTATCAATAATTTTCTGGGAAGCATTAACATTCTCTCCCGATTCGTCAATATACCCCAAATCCTCCGTTGCAATGGCAATTTTAATGTTTCCGGTATTACCATAAGGGTCCCAGTTAGAATAAATATTAAACCATGCGTACAAAGCTGGCAGCACGCATAAAGCCAGCGCAATCACTAATACGAAAAAATTGGTAAAAAGCGCTTTCATATCTCCTCTGAAAATTGCTTTTATATTCTTCATAGCAGACCTTCCTTAAACCTTCTAAATTAACTTCTCAAAATTTGCATGTAATGATTTCAAGACTTGCGATTTGTTACTCGCCGCCTATAAAGGCGGGAGTAATCCCCATCTATATATTAATAATTGGGAATGCGGATTTTATAGGTATCGCTTTTACATTTATAAACAGCGGCTCCTTTTTTCATATTTGCAACAACCTTAATATTGTAAGTACAGCCCTTCTTAAATGTTTTCTTCCCTATTTTCTTAAGAGTAACCTTCGTCTTCTTTACCTTTGCAACCTTGATAAAATTGCTGCCGGAAGTCTTTCTTGCATACACAATATAGTAGCCGGCGCCTTTTACCTTAGACCAGTTCAGGGAAATATTTTTTTTACCAGTTACCTTTCCCTTAACGGATTTTAGTGAAGTACCAAAATATTTCAGCTTCCCCCATTCACCGTTTATACGAGTTCCATCCGGCAAACGGTAATACCCCCTGACCTTAACGCTATAAAAATTATTTTTCTTAATTCTTGTATCAGAAATAGACAAACCTGTGGGGCCGCCGGTATAGCTTCCAAGCTTTTTCCCATTTGCATTATAAAGATATGCCTCGCTCTGGTAAAATGACGTCTCGCTGTTTCCAAGACCGTTGATTACAAGAGAACAATTGCCCGTCATAACATTCGTAACGCTTATACCTGTCGGTCTTTTTGCAGTCGGCGCACATTTAATAGAAGTATGTATAAGCGTGTTATACTTAAGGCTTCCATCCTCCAGACGCTTAGCGGGTATTACATAAAAAACATACTCGCATTGGCTTAATCCTGCAATCTTAAAATTGTCCACATCGCCTACATTTTCCAGAACAACAGAACTTGAAGCGCTGCCGCTTGGCCAGTAGGAAATAACATACCAGTTAGCCTCTGTAACCTTCGTCCATGATAAAGTTACGGAATCGATTGTTGTAGCGGACATTTTAAGGTTAGTAACCTTTGTTGTGGGAAATAACCCTTTATCATCTGATACTATATTACTGCCCGAATTATCACTGCCAATATTACCTGTAACCTTATCCAAAATATCATTCCATTTGTCAGTCTGGCTTCCGCCAGAATCCGTTCCCTGATTTCCCGATGAAGCGCCGCTATCACCCTTTGACGGTATTCCTTCGCCGCTTGGCAAAATATCATCCCAGCTTGGAAGCTTTATATCGCCGCTTGCTATATCAGCATTACCGCTTACTTTCTGCAGTAAAGCGTCCCTGCTGGCATCCGGCAATGAATCCAGCCACTTTTCAACAGCGTCCTTACTGGCGGAATTGCTTGCCTCCCCACTAGCCATAATCTGATAAATTAAATCTCCCAGCGTTGAAGCATGTACAATTCCTGCTCCGCTTAATATCTGCGTAATAAGCATTATGGCAGCTAAAATCCATGCCACATTTTTCTTTCCCATAACAATCACCTCATATATCGTTAATAATTATAATATTCAAGACTTGCACTTGAAGCGTTCTCCGGCATAAAACTATATATCATCACACTAAATAAATGCAGACTATGGAAATCACAATCTGTATAATCATATATCTAAATACCACCTGTGTATCCGACCACCCTTTATTCTTGCGCACATGGTCATGCAGCGGCGTCAGCGTATTAGTTAAAATGCTTATTTTCAGAAACCTTTTTAACGAAACCTTAACCAGTCCGATTCCTCCGTCCGCAATAAGCACTGCAGCTACCAGCAAATATAAAAAGGGCGCTCCGGTCTTTAATACTGCAATGGCAATCATAAGCCCCATTGCCCTTGAACCCGCATCTCCCATAAGCAGCATACTCGGTGAAGAATTAAACAAAAGATATGCAAGCAACACCACAATAAACAATGGAAGCATATATGCAAAGCCTTCTGATGTTCCAAGAATCCTATGCAATATATATATAGTTCCTAACGTAATAACTGTGACAGAAGCAGAAAGCCCATCCACCCCATCCGTACAATTTGTTACATTTATGGAGGCCCATACTAATATAACCGCCAATATACCATATACAACCTTGGGCAAAGTAAATGTAACATTAAAAATTGCCATATGTACGTCGCTGCCATTATAATTCAAATATGCAACCGCAATAAGCACTGCAATAAGCAAATCTAAAAATCCCTTTTTATATTCTCCCCATGGCGCCTTTGAAACATCGTCTAAATAACCGGTAAGCATCGCCATAGTAATTAAAAACAAATAAATAAAATTCTCCATTGTAAACGTCGCAAATAACAACGACGCCGCAACAAACACCAAAACAAACACTATACCGGCGCCTCTTGGCTTTCCCTTTGATTTAGTTCCGTCAACTGCAAATTCTCTCCCCTGATCTGCCGGTAAAAAAGAAAATAGCCCCTTTGTAATTAAGGCTGTTCCAAAAAATGCAAATAACAATCCTATAAGTTCTAAAATATTTTTATAATCTTGTCCAACTATTGTCTGCAACATATCTTTTGTCCTCTCTTTCTAATAATGCATCCTTAGCGCTGCGTATTACTTGATTTGTCTGTCGCCCTGCCTCATTATAGCATAAAATT
>CANQSN010000006.1 GCA_947626505.1 uncultured Lachnospiraceae bacterium | reverse complement strand
CTTCAGGAACCCCTTTAAATGCATCCTTACCTATGCTCTCTGTATTTGTTCCTTCAAATGTAACCTCCTTCAAACCCGTGCAGTCAGCAAATGCCTTCTTCCCTATGCTTTCCACCTTTTTCGGTATGATTATGCCTGTAAGCCCGCTTGACATAAACACCTTATCCTGAATCTCTTTAACACTTTGGGGTATTTTAACCTTCTTTAAGCTTTTGCATTCCCAAAATAATCCCTTCTCCAGAACCTTCACTTTATTTGTTTTAAAGGTGGCCTTCTTTAAGTTCTTGCATTGGGCAAATGCCTTTTTACCTACGCTTTTTACTTTACCCGGAACTGTTATACTTGTAAGGCCCGCACCCCAAAAAGCTTCATCATCTATAACTTCCACAGACTCAGGTATAGATATTTTTTTTAGGCTTTTACAAAATGAAAATGTGGAAACTTTAATCTTTTTAAGTTTTTTTGGAAGCTTTACTTTTTTCAGGTTATCACATACATCAAAGGCATGTTCACCTATATCAGTCACAGTATCAGGGATTATTACTTCTTTTAAAGGCGCACAGTCAAATGCATATTCGCCTATTTTTTTCAATTTTGCTGGTAGTTTTATTTTTTTTATACCTGTGAATTCAAAAGCACTATCACCTATTTCAGTCACACTTTCACATATGGATACGCTTTTAATGCCCATAAAACTACAGCAATATTTGCATATATACGTAACACCATCTTTAAACACTACCTTCTCTGCGTTATCAGTACAATCATAATAAGTCCAGGGCCAGCCTACCTTATGGGGGTCAAGATAATCATCATTCATTCTACCCTTGCAGCTTAAAGTCAGTGTTTTTGTTTTTTTATCATAATTCCACTTGATATTATAGTGTGTCCCCGAAGTTTTATCCTTCTTTGCCTGCACATCAGCCGGCACCACCGGCAGTACAAGGCTTATTATAAGCAGTGCTGCCGCTGCACGCTTTACCAATGTTTTTAACTTTCTATTCATTCTGCTGCCTCCTATTCTTCAATACGCTCAATTCCTTTTTTTACTTCTCCACCACTTGAACGGTATCAGGCAGTCCGCTTTCTACAAGCATCTCCTTCATGCTCTCTGCTTCACCCTCCGGCACTGTAAATACACAGTCTTCAGGAACCCCTTTAAATGCATCCTTACCTATGCTCTCTGTATTTGTTCCTTCAAATGTAACCTCCTTCAAACCCACACAGTCAGCAAATGCCTTCTTGCCTATGCTTTCCACCTTTTTAGGTATGGTTATGCCTGTAAGCCCGCTTGACATAAACACCTTATCCTCAATCTCTTTAACACTCTGGGGTATTTTTACTTTCTTTAAGTTTTTGCATTCCCAAAATAACCCCTTCTCCAGCACCTTCACTTTATTTGTTTTAAAAGTTACCTTCTTTAAGTTCTCACAAAAGGCAAATGTTTTTTTACCTATACTTTTTACTTTACCCGGAACCGTTATACTTGTGAGGCCTGCGCCTACAAAGGCATCATCATCTATAACTTCCACAGATTCAGGTATAGATATATTTTTAAGGTTATCACAAAATGAAAATGTAAATTCTTTAATCTTTTTAAGATTTTTGGGAAGCTTTACTTTTTTTAGGTTATGACATCCGTCAAGGGCATGTTCACCTATATCAGTTACAGTATCTGGTATTACTATCTCCTTTAAAGGTGTACCAGAAAATGCACTTTTACCTATTTTTTTCAGCTTTTGGGGAAGATTTACTTTTTTTATTCCCGTAAACCTGAAAGCCCACGGCCCTATTTCAGTTACACTTTCACTTATGGACACCTTTTTAAGACTTACATACATATCACAGCAAATATTGCCTATATATGTAATACCCTCTTTAAAAATGACAGTTTCTGCTTCATAGTCACAGTAATGCCCCCATGGCCATCCCTCGTTGTCATAACCTATAAAATCATCATTCATTCTCCCTTTACCGCTTAAAGTCAGTGTTTTTGTTTTTTTATCATAATTCCACTTGATATTATAGTGTGTCCCCGAGGTTTTACCCTTCTTTGCCTGCACATCAACTGACATTACCGGCAGTACAAGGCTTATTATAAGCAGTACCGCTGCTGCACGCTTTACCAATACTTTTAACTTTCTATTCATTCTGCTGCCTCCTATTCTTCAATACGCTCAATACCTGTTTTTTCCCATCCGTTACTCCACGGGCTTCCCACTGGCATGCTGTCACTGCTTTCCTCAGGTGCATCCTTCCTTGTCCTGCATATTGACCTGAAACTTTTTGTTTCTGCATCATAATGGAACACCTGAACACCATATCCATCAGTATATGGCATATAATAAGTACCAACTGCTTTTTCTCCTGAACCCTGGTATACTTCTATCTTTACCATCTGGTTCTTTAATTCCGGGTCAGGTGCATCTTTGGACAGAGTATTTTCAAAAAAGCAGTAATCAAAGCTTTTTGACGTATCATATATGCTGAAGGTTTCAGGAGGGTTATAGCTTTTTGCATCACCATACACTTTTGCCACCAGCTTATTATTATATGTAAACTTCTGAGAGCCCGGCCACAAATCCAAATCCACCACATAACTCTTTTTATAATAAGGGTACGTCACATGTCCTTCATATCCCCTGTTATTTGTACCCCAGCCTGCCACTATATGTATTCTGTCATCCGGCATCTTTTTGCACACCACGGCATTCTGGTCGCCAAACTTTACCTTTCCGCTGTTAATAATTGTAAAGGATGTGCCTGCATATTTACCACTTGGGTCTTTCACGTTAGCTGTATAATTCCCTGCATAAACACGTGTATTAAATATATATCTCCCTTCAGAGTCCGTTTCTACCGTTTCATCTCTTCCCGTTCTTACCGTCACCTCTAATCCCGGCACTCCTTTCCCTGTTACTGCATCCCTTATAATCCCTGTTACCCTGTTTTTTCCCCTGTCACTCCATTTTACCATTCTTATAAGTTCGTTGCAGACCTCGCCGCTTCCTACCTTTACATTTACTTCCTGCGTATAGTCCATATAATTAACAAATGTTGGGTCACCCGTATATAAAATATACCTTCCGGGGACTACCTTGTCAAAGCGGTAATATCCGTTATTATCTGTAACTGTTTTATAAAGAGGTGTCATATCATACATGTTCTGGTCGAAATCCTCATCCCATTCATATAAAAGTACATTCTGGCCACTTATGGGTTTCCCTGCAAGCTCTGCATTATCATTTGATGCTTTTACTACTCCCCCGCTTACAGATGAGTATACCTCATCACTGTCATCCAAGGTTACGTCAACGGTGCCGCCGAACAGCATGCATTCATCACTGTCATAATTATCCGTATCATCCTCACCTACCCTGAACATCTTTATGGCCGCAAAATCTTCTCCGCTGTCTTCTTCACCGGAATTATATAAGCATGCCCTGAGTGAATACTTGGATGCATTTTCCAGGTCACTCTTCTTCAGCTTTTTGCCCTTTAATATAATAAGATATGAGTGCCCCTTTGTTAAACTCATGCTGTTTTTCTTAAGAGTAATTTCCACCCTTTCACTTTTCTTCTTCCACTTGGAATCATTCTTATGTTTTTCATTTTCCTTTATATTTTTAATTGACTGTGTAGCATCATATATTTTAAACTTATTTATTTTATTCTTATATTTTATGCTTTTCACATTAAAACCAAAACTCTTCCATGATTTTACTATTTTGCTTACATAATCGTTATCAAATGCTGATGCTTTAGAAAGTGCCCACTGGCGCTCCTGCATTTCATCCGTAAGTTCACTGTAAGGGAAGTCCATTCCCCTCTTTATGCTCTGGTTCATATACTTTTTAAGGTTTTTAATGGAAAACTGTTTATTAATGTAATTTCTCCTGTCTATTCCGGCTACCTTTTTTGTTGTACTTGAGCCATCTGTCCTTAAAGTCTGTGATAACATGACACTTAAATCTGCCTTAAATAACGAACAGGCCTCCTTCATACAGCCGAACACTTTAACAGACGGGGACTTATCCACGTTAAGGGCATTTCCGCTTACCATTTCTTTTATGGAAGCAGCAACAACCTTTTTTGCCTGTATATAGCGCTGTGGTTTATAACCTGCATTGTCACTCTGGTTTGAAAGATAATATTTCGTGCTCTTTCCATCCTTTTTAATAACGCATGAGCCATGTCTTACAGGTGTCCAGCATTTCTTTCCGGTAACCTTTTTTATTACCATTCCCTTTTTATTTGTCTTATATGTATAGCTGTTGCATGCGTAGGAGCTGTGGGCAAATATGTCCGCCAGTGAATGCAGCGCCATTCCGTAGATAAAGAATGCTCCCTTTTTGCGTTCTTTTTTAGGGTATTTCCCATTCTTATTCTTTTTCATTCCTGATTCCCTTATAATGTTTTTAGTCATGCGCTTTTGTTTCAGCTTGCTGACCATGTTGCATACCCCGTCAGAACTGGCAGTTTCAGTATATTTAAAATTTTTCAGTGTGCCTTTTTCATAAAAATGCTGGGATGCCTCTACAAGGCAGAAGTATCCTTCTATATAGTTACATGGCTTTGATTCAGTTTTGCTTATAACCTTTTTATAGTATCCATGGAATGCGGGGTTTGATGTCATTCCGGCTACTCCTGATTCCGGATTATCAGGCCATGTGACACCTTTCTTCAATGCTCCTTCTACTTTTTTTAATGCAGTATATGTTTTTTCACTTATCGCTCCTTGATGGTATTCTCCTGCCCAGCAGCCCTTCACTGCATCCTCATCTACAACAGGCACTGGCTCTACATTATCTCCAAGCTCTTCCTGAAGGCTGCCGGCTGCATCACCGCTGGCATTAAAATCCCCTCCCGCTAAAGCACCGTTTCCCACAGCATCACCACTGCCAGCTGCATCACCGCTAGAAACAGCATCACCGCTTACCGCCTCTTCATGGTACAGTTTAATAAACTCCTCATATTTCTCCATTGCCTCTGCACAGTCAATAAGCCCTGCACCATATATTTTTGAATCCCCAAGGTCATGGGCTGTTGCTGCCATTAACCGGCGGATACATTCGGCAGGCTGCGACAGGTCCCTCTGCCAAAGAAGCGATGCAAGGCCTGTCACATGAGGTACTGCCATGCTTGTTCCACTGAACAAGTCAAGCGAACCAAAGGCTCCCCTTGCGCATATAAGCTCTCCCGGTGCCACTAATTCCAGTCCTTCCCCAGAAGCGCTTTCCTCACTTACCACACCCTCACAGGTAACTGAACCTACTGCAATTACTTCACTGTATTTGGCCGGATACTGGATTGTACCCTCATTTCCGGCAGGAGCAATAACAAGAATCCCTTTATCACAGGCTTCTTTTATGGCATCATGAAGGTTTTTGTTATCCTTATCAATTCCAAATCCAATCTGGATAATATTAACACCTCTTTCCACAGCCCAGTGTATGGCATCTATTACCGTGGAAACTTTTGCCTTATTGTCAGAATTAAGCACCCTTGCAGAATACAGCTCCACATCCGGGTTAACTCCCTGAAGTGTTTCATTTTCTCCATAGAGTAAATCATTTACTTCTTCTTCTGCTTCATCCCCGTCTTCCTCATATTCTATATCAGGCTCCTCCGGCATCGCCTTTTCTTCTTCCTCAGCCCTTGTTTCTTCTGCTGCCTCATCCTCTGCCTGCTGGCTTTCCATGGCAGATATAAACTCCCTCATTTCTTCATACATCTTTATGTCCTCTTCATCTGCTTTAGCTGTAAGGGTTTCCACCCTGCTGTTTTCTTCTGCTTTTTCTTCTACCATATCCTGTACAACTGAATAATCAATCTCTTCATCTGAAAGTTCTTCATACTCCGGCTCTTCTTCCTCCCCATAAGCTTCTTCTTTATCCCCTGTATCTTCCCCTGTCAGTTTATCCGGGTCAGACGCCAGTATGGATGCTGCCGCAGTGCCATGTCCGCTTAAATCATCAAAAATGTCATTGCTGTCTTCATAGTCATCTATAAAATTGACACGCTCCACAACATTTATATCACTGTTTTCATCTATGCCTGAATCAAGCATTGCAATTTTCACTTTTTCACTGCCATCCCCGCTGCACCTGCCAATGATTTCCTTATCTGCCCTAATCATCTTAAGGTTCCAGTCTTTATATGTATTATCTGTTACTTCCTGCTCTGTAGTGCCTGCATCTGCGCTGGCGTCACTGCTGACATTACCGCCTGTACTGCCATCTCCTGATGTGTTTTTGTCTTCCGTGGTGGCAGCCTCCCCTGTGGTGCCTTCCTGTGAAGATGTTTTATCCTCTGTACTTTCTTCCTCTTTAAGCTCACTGTCCGTGCAGCTTAAATGACTGTCTGATATTACAGGTTTTTTGCTGCTGCCACAGGAAAGCTTCATTCCTATAGTGACTGATTTGCCTGCTTCTATGTCCATCGGTCCGCTGTTTCCGTCAATCCTGCATTCACCTTCCCTCTGCCATTGAAGGTTTGCCCCCCACAGGGAAAGTATCTCTGCATTCAATTTAAACGTGAGCTCCCAGTTATGCATCGTATTACCGGTGTTGTTATGTATAACAAGCTCTGCGCCTGCTGTGTCTCCCCAGTCGTCCGTAATGTTTAACTCTACTGAAAAGCTTTCTTTTTTAACCTCTCCCCTGCTTTTCACCAAAAGCTCTGCCTTCTTGACGGTTTCAATTCCCTTTCCGCTTCCATTATAACCAAATGTTATGCTTTCTCCGGCCTCTATGCTTCTATTGTAGTCTGCCGGGGAAATAATGTATTCTCCCCCGGCGCTTTCAAGCTCTGCATTCCACAGGCTGTCTATGCTTCCGTCTTCTGTCTTTATCAAAACCTGCCAGCCCGTAAGCTTTTCCTTCCCTTTGTTGGCAACTGTTACCTCTGCAATATACCCGCTGCCCCAGCCTGTCTGCTCTGTTACTGTAATCTCATAACCTTCACCACTGTATACCTGCTTCTTTCCTTCTGCATAGGCAGAATATACAGCTAAAGTACTGTTAAAATTTGATAGAATCAAACTTAATACAAGTACAAATGCAATAAACTTCTTCCATCTTTTCTCCATAATACCCTCCTGTTTTACATTGAACTATTATCTTAGAATCCTGCACCACCCTCAAAATAATTGAGTACATAAAACCTGTATTTACAACCATTAATTTCATAAATATGATTGTCTGCAATTGCAGGATTATTCCATGTGATACATATAGTGTACAGTCAAAATATTGTAAATTCAATAATTTTGTTCTGAACGTCCGATTTTTGTTCTGAACGTCTGATTATCTAATGATTATGTTTTTCAGTTATGGCTTTATAGTAAGCCCTAACAATCTGAAGGCTTTCAGCCCATAATCATGTTACAATCTCACAAATTTTAAATATTTCCTTTTAATGTATTATCTTAGGTAATTTGTCATGATAAGCTGATTTCCACCAGAAGCGCCAGCAAATGCTCAAAGTTACACATGTTTTCTGTCCTCAGCATTTCAAGAAAAGCTTCATAATTTTCATCGGAATGCTCAAGCTCCCTTGAATACAGATGAAACAGCTCAGCCTGATTAGAAGTAGAAAAACATTTCTCCTGCTTTATCCACCGGCATACTGCCAGCTCCTTTAAAACCAGATATCCCATCACCATAAGCTGGCCTTTACCATACACATCATCATCAAAATATGCCTTTAAAAAATATTTGAACACAAAATAATTAAGCAAATGCTCATATTCATATTGCTTTTCCTGATAGTATGCATCAAATTCCCTGTAAAGTGCATAATACTCCGGTACTTCCCTCTGATTATGTAATATATCCTCCGCCTCAGTAAGCATAGGTCCCCACTCTGGCTTGCAGTGCTTTAACTCCTGATAAATAACTGCGGCATACTCAGGTAATAAATTATACCTAAGCTCTCCAAAAGCCACCTTCTCCCCATACAACTGAAATGCATCCTCATCAGCTGTCCATGCCTGCACACCTTCTAATAAAAAATCATATCTCTTCTTAATCCAATCTGCATCTGAATAATTTCCCCATATTTCCCTAAATAAATTCTCTATTTCCCCGCTTGCCAAATCCATTTCGTCTATATTACCATAAATGCTGCTGCACTCAATTATTTCATCATTTTCTATACTATCTCCGCATTTCACTGTAGAGTCAATAATATTTTGCAAAGCCACACAGTAATCCAGCAATAAAGCCACCCTTTTTTCAATGCTAAGCGACCTCTCCCTGACAATAAACCACGCAGTATTTCTACTCTCATAAAGCAAATCAAAATAATCCTTGTCAAACGCCTCAACCTCAACCTGAAAACCTTCTTTAAGGGTATTCTCATTACAAGCTGATAATTCCTTAGAATCCGACACGCCCATTCCCTTTGTGCGCCACATAATATCCTTAACTATTCTACTTTTTTCCTCTGTACTGACGCTATCTTCCCCAATTATCAGCTTACTGTTAATGTCGTCCTTACTATACTCTCCTCTCTCGCTTACAGGCAGTTTCAAAAACTCCATCGGCTTATCAGATTCTAACATAAGCCTTGCCGCTTCCGGACAGGAAAAAGCAAGCCCAACCTCTCTAAGCTCTCCATAATCCTCCATAAAACGCGGATAATTAGTACACGTCTTACAAAGTCTTTCCTCTCCCAGCTCAGTAAACATATCGCAAAGCCCTTCGTCATTTAAAAAGGGACATCTTCCGTCTTCTTTAAGCCGGAACTGTCCCTTGTCTGCAAAGAAATCTTCGTCCTGCAAATCTACCATCACTGAATGAATATATTCACCAAACTTACCCCCAACCGTCTTATAATATTCCCATGACTCTCCATCAACATCTACCTGCCATCCTGCACAGCAGCTATCCGTACACTTCCTGTCCACACACTTAAAATCTTTATAGCATTGCGGCACATTAAGCCACCTAATCATCAATTTCGCCATCCTTCCATATGAATTTTAAAAAGAGGAATATTCTTTATTTTTTTATTTCAAAAATCCACTTACTATCTGCTCCTCAGCTTCTTTCTCCGTCAGGCCAAGCGTCATCAGCTTAATTAACTGATCTCCGGCAATCTTCCCTATTGCCGCCTCATGAATCAAATTAGCGTCAATATCATTTGCAGTAAGCTCCGGAATAGCCGACACATGCCCATCCTCCATAATAATCGCATCGCATTCGCTATGTCCAACGCAACGGTTATTTCCATTGATTCTTGAGCGAAAAACCTGTGTTGAATTGCCTTTGGCAACCGAACGGGAAATAAGATTTACAGACGAATCCTCACCGTCCATATCCACTGTAAAATCTGTTTCTGCATACTGCTTTCCATGAGTCATAATCTTTTCATGGATTATTAACGTGGCGTTATCCGACACCTTACCCTTTGTTACCCTCTTTGTTGAATCAATTCCCTTAATCTGTACGGTCTCCATCTCAAGGTATGCTCCCTCTGACAAATTAATTTCTGTTGTGGGATTCATAACCCTTTCCCCATTGCCATCGCCCTGTCCGTAATGCTTCTCCACATAACGCACTCTGGCGTTTTTCTCCACAAAGAAACGATGTATTCCTGAATGCGCGCTTTCCTTATCTCCGCTGTTATGGATTCCACAGCCTGCAATAATAGTTACATCAGCCCCCTCTCCAATATAAAAATCATTGTAAACCGTCTCCTTTAAACCGCTCTGGCTAAGCACCACAGGAATATGGATACTCTCTTTCTTCGTGCCGGGCTTCACCTTTATGTCAATTCCCGATTTATCCTCCTTAGTTATAATATCAATATTTGCAGTAGTATTACGTCCTGCCATTTGCCCGTTGGCGCGGATATTGTACGCCCCCTCCGGCACTGTATGCAAATCCGCAACCTGTTCTAATAATGTCATCTGAATCTTATCAATGTCCAATGCTTCCACCCCAATCTACGAAATCTTATCTGTTAAAGTCTTACATGCAATATTTTTTCCCAGCAAATCAGGCAAAACTTCTTCCTTTGCTCCCACCCTGCTTACCTGTCCGTCTGCAATCACTACAACCTTATCCGCAATATTTAATATGCGCTCCTGATGGGAAATAATTAAAATCGAACCGTTAATATCCTTATACATATTCTCGAAAACTCGGATTAAATTCTGGAAACTCCACAAATCAATTCCTGCCTCCGGCTCGTCAAAAATTGAAAGCTTTGTTCCGCGCGCCATAATCATAGCAATCTCAATACGCTTTAACTCTCCTCCGGACAAGCTTGAATTTAATTCACGATTTACATAGTCCTTAGCGCATAACCCCACTTCGGATAAAATGTGACACACTTCACTTACTTTAAGGCTTTTGCCTGCTGCCAACGATATTAAATCCTTTACGGTAAGCCCCTTAAACCTGACCGGCTGCTGAAATGCAAAGCTAATACCCGCTTTCGCTTTATCTGTAATAGAAAGCTCTGTTATATCCTCGCCATCTAATATAATCCTTCCTGAAGTAGGCGTTATAATTCCGGCAATAATCTTTGCAAGAGTAGATTTTCCGCTTCCGTTTGGGCCGGTAACAGCAACAAACCGCTCCTCCACCTTAAGATTGATGTCTTTTAATATTTCTTTTTTTATCCCATTCTCCTCTGCTGAAAATGAAATATTCTGCAACTCTAACATTATCTTTCTCCTTATCCTGTTATGCTTCACATTTTAACACATATCTGACACATTTCAAGACTAGCTCTTAATTACCGTTTTCCCAAAGGACAAGCCTATCCTGCTCTAAGGACTCCTTTACCAGAATAATATTCTGATTTGAAGAACCCCTAAACTTAAGCATAATATCCTTTAACTCCTCTTTAAACGGACCGTCCACCAGCACATCGACATACGATAAAAACTCCTTCGCCTCATCCCACTCCTTGAGCATAATCTTCTTTATGTAATCCTGAAACACATACCCCGTAAAACACCATATATCCTTCTTAGGAAATTCCTCCTTAACCCTTCTTAAAAGCGGCAGCAGTCCTTTTTGATTCTGCCTTGCCATTGGTTCGCCGCCAAGCAGCGTCAACCCCTTAATATAAGAAGGCTTTAGACCATTTAAAATATCCTCTATCGTAGACTCGGTAAACTTCTCCCCATATTCATAACTCCATGTATCCTCATTAAAACATCCCTTACACTGATGCGGGCAGCCGCTGACAAACAGCGACACCCTAACTCCGGGACCGTTTGCAATATCGTTATACTTAATCTCTGAATAATTCATAAACGCCTCCTTAGTAAACTACCCATTGTTTAAAGTCAGTGGGCCTCCTGCTTCATTAACCTTATAACCTACTATATCCGCTTTACATATAATAACATAAATTGAACAAAATCAGAATACCAATTTCATTTTATAATAAAAACTAAAAAGGAGACAGCTACCGCCATCTCCCGTCACTTATTCATACAACTATATTAAGCATATTTTCAAAAAAATGTAAGCTTAAAGCCTATAGGAATTTCTCCATTTTCTTACTAAATTCCTCCTCTGACCTGATAAGCTCTCTCGCCAAATCCTGTGCTTCTTTAGATGCGGTGGCATACTTATTTACATACTCGCCGATAGACTGGATTCCCATATTGCAGCCGTCCATCATAATTTTTGCCACCTGACTATCCTCATTATTCATTGTCATTTTCATTTCCGTACTAAACCATGAAAATGCCGAAGCCATCATATTAGGTTTCTCACACTCCTCCTCTGCGGACTCTAACATTTTTGCAGAACGTTCTTTTAATCCCACATGCTCATCCCTGTACTCATCAATCAAGCGCTTAAGCTCATCACCCTTTGTAAACTCCTTAATCTGGTCAATGCTGTCTATTGCCATCTTGCAGCCGGAGTTAATCTCCTTTAGCAAACTCACAGTATCTGTATTCATAAACACACCTCTTTTCTTTATGATAGTATTTCCAAAAAAAGACTAATTATACAAACAAAAAAACAACACTGTTTCCAGTGTTGTTTTAAACATTGACAGCTTACACCAATAATAAATATTCTACAAATGTAATACTCTCTCTTTAATCTCCTGCGTTCTGCCCTGATTCCAGAACTGAGTACCAATGTATCCGCAGGTTCTGCGCGCCACATTCATCAAATTCTGGTCTCTGTTACCACAATTAGGACACTCCCAAACCAGCTTGCCATCTTCATCATTCACAATATTAATCTGCCCGTTATAACCGCACTCCTGGCAATAATCGCTTTTGGTATTAAGCTCGGCATACATAATGTTATCATATATAAAATGCATAACAGAAAGCACTGCATCCAAATTATCCATCATGTTAGGAACCTCCACATAGGAAATGGCTCCTCCCGGCGACAACGCCTGAAATTGAGACTCAAACTTAAGCTTCTCAAACGCATCAATCTCCTCTGTTACATGGACATGATAACTGTTTGTAATATAATTTCTGTCCGTTACGCCCTCGATAATCCCAAAACGCTTCTGAAGGCACTTAGCAAACTTATAGGTAGTGGACTCCAGCGGAGTCCCATATAAACTAAAATCAATGTTTGTCTCCTCTGCCCAACGCCGGCACATATCATTCATATGCTGCATAATCTCCAAAGCAAACGGAGTCCCTTTTTCAGGATCAGTATGCGAAACGCCCTTCATATATCGCACGCACTCGCAAAGTCCTGCATAACCCAATGAAATAGTTGAATATCCGCCATATAAAAGCTTATCAATCGTCTCTCCCTTCTTCAATCTGCTTAAAGCTCCATTCTGCCACAGAATAGGCGCCACATCTGAAGGCGTTCCCTTAAGGCGGTTATGGCGGCACATCAAAGCCTCTTTGCAGAGCAAAAGACGCTCGTCAAAAATCTTCCAAAACTTCTCCTCATCTTTGCCGGAAGAACAAGCCACATCAACCAGATTAATAGTTACAACGCCCTGATTAAAACGCCCATAAAACTTAAACTTATCATTTTCATCCTTATATACTGTAAGAAAAGAGCGGCAGCCCATACAAGTATAGCAGTTATCCTGCTTTAGCTTCTTCATAACCTTCTCGGAAATATAATCAGGAACCATGCGCTTTGCAGTACATTTTGCGGCAAGCTTCGTCAAATAATAATACTTGCTTCCCTCCTCAATATTATCCTCCTCCAATACATAAATAAGCTTAGGAAATGCAGGAGTAATCCAAACTCCCTTCTCGTTTTTCACCCCTTGAATCCTCTGCTTAAGCACTTCCTCCGTAATCATTGCAAGGTCGTCCCTTGTGCGCCCTTCCGGTACCTCGTTAAGATACATAAATACGGTTACAAATGGCGCCTGTCCATTGGTCGTCATAAGAGTAATAACCTGATACTGAATCATCTGAACGCCCCTTTGAATCTCCTCCATAACCCGCATCTCGGCAATATCTTCAATCTTTTTATCATCTGCTTCAATCCCCGCCGCGCTAAGCTCCCTGCGTACTTCTTTGCGGTACTTCTGCCGGCTTACATCAACAAATGGCGCCAAATGCGCTAATGAAATGCTCTGTCCTCCGTACTGTGAACTGGCAATCTGCGCAATGCTCTGTGTAGCGATATTACAAGCAGTAGAAAAACTATGAGGCTTCTCAATCATAGTCTCGCTAATCACTGTACCGTTCTGAAGCATATCCTCAAGATTCACCAGACAGCAGTTATGCATATGCTGTGCAAAATAATCCATATCATGAAAATGAATTATACCGTCCTCATGCGCCTCAATAACCTCCTTAGGCAGCAACAGACGCTTACTTATATCCTTAGACACCTCGCCCGCCATATAATCTCTCTGAACGCTGTTTACAACAGGATTTTTATTAGAATTCTCCTGCTTAACCTCTTCATTGTCACACTCAATCAAGCTCATAATCTGGTCGTCGGTAGAGTTCGCCTTACGCACCAAAGCTCTGCGGAAACGGTATGTAATATAAGTTCTTGCCAGAGCAAATGACTGACGGTTCATAATCTGGTTCTCTACCAAATCCTGAATCTCCTCAACGCTCGGACAATGACTCATATTCAGGCAGGCATGTTCCACCTGAATAGAAATTGCACGAATCTCATCCTCGGTCAGCTTGTCTACACTGGCCACCTCGCGATTTGCCTTACGAATGGCGTTACTTATCTTTTCAATGTTAAATACTTCTTCGGCTCCATTTCGCTTGATAATTTTCATAGTACAATACCCTTCCCTTTAATACATAATTACTATATGTTATACTTCAAAAAATATACCGGACAGTAAAACCTGACATAATCCAACATAATCTGACCTAATACGACTGTAACCGCATAGAAAAAGCCCTATAAATCAGGCTTTATAAGGTCTTTATATAAAATCCTGCTTTCTTTTCTGAAGTCACTATATATAGTATCACATTCTTTTCAATATGTCTATATATGGTATTTAAAAAAAAGAGGGCAATCGACTCGATAATTGTCGAAAGCCCTCATTTTTATTGACTTTTTTAGATTGTATTTTTTTTCGTACTTATATTCAGTCTTCGTCACCCTGCAAAGCGTCAAAGCCTTCCTCGCCGGTACGTACCTTGATAACATTTTCCACATCATATACAAAAATCTTACCGTCTCCAATGTTACCGGTATAAAGCGCTCTCTTAGCGGCTTTTACAACATCAGCCACAGGCACTCTGCTGACAATAACCTCAACCTTAACCTTAGGAAGAAGCACCATATCAATCGCAACTCCACGATAATAATTTGTTGTATTACCCTTCTGTACGCCGCATCCAAGCACCTGAGTTACCGTTATACCCATAACGCCGATTTCATTAAGCGCCTCCTTGAGTTCCTCAAACTTATTCTGCTTACATATAATAGAAATCTTTGAAAGCTTAACATCTGAAGCGACATTGCCCTTGCTGCCCTCAAGCACCTGAACAGGAATAGCCTCGTCAGCGGAAACAGAGCCTTCCTCTTTAACAGGACCGCTTGAATATACTCCGTCTAAAGCATCGCCAAGCGCAAATCCTGAGTAAGCGGAATCCAAGCCATGCTCCGTAGAATCCAATCCCTGAATCTCCTCATCTTTGCTGACGCGAAGCCCGACAATCGCCTTAATCAATAAGAATACAACCGTCATCGTAATAACTGCCCACGCCGCTACCGTAACAAAACCAACTAACTGAATACCTAAAAGCTTTACTCCTCCGCCATAGAAAAGACCTGTTAAAACATTTCCGTCCGCATCCGCCAAGCTATATCCCGGAGCTGTATCTGTTGCAAATAATCCCACTGCAATAGTACCCCATATACCGTTACAGCAATGAACTGCCACCGCACCAACCGGATCGTCAATATGCAGCTTATAATCTAAGAACCAAACGCCAAACACTACAAGCAAGCCTGCCACTGCGCCGATAATAATAGCGCCAAAAGCATCTACCGCATCACATGGAGCAGTAACCGCAACCAAACCTGCCAGCGACGCATTCAAACACATTGATACATCAGGCTTACCGTACCTTAACCATGTATAAATCATACAAACTGTCGTAGCAATCGCCGGAGCAATCGTAGTCGTCACAAAAATAGATGCAAGCTGGTCTACGCTTGTTGCTGCCGCACCGTTAAATCCATACCATCCAAGCCAGAGAATAAATACGCCTAATGCGCCAATGGTTAAATTGTGCCCCGGAATAGCATTTACCTTAATGCTTCCGTCCTTCTTCTTGCTGAACTTTCCAATACGAGGGCCTAAAATTTTAGCGCCTACCAAAGCTGCAAGACCGCCTACCATATGTATGGCGCATGAACCTGCAAAATCGTGAAATCCCATCTGGGCTAACCATCCGCCGCCCCAAATCCAGTGCGCCTCAATCGGATAAATCAAACCGGATATCACTGCGGAATATATACAGTAAGATAAAAACTTCGTCCTCTCCGCCATAGCTCCGGACACAATAGTTGCTGTAGTTGCGCAAAATACCAGATTGAAAATAAAGCTGGACCAGTCAAAATCCTGATAGCTGTTAAAGATATCAAATCCCGGTTTACCTATAAAACCTAATAAATCCTCGCCCAGTAATAAGCTAAATCCAATCAGAATGAACATTACCGTACCGATACAGAAGTCCATAAGATTTTTCATTATAATATTACCCGCATTCTTGGCTCTGGTGAAACCCGCCTCCACCATAGCAAATCCTGCCTGCATCCAGAATACCAATGCCGCGCCGATTAAAAACCAGACGCCAAAGACCTGACCGCCGATTACCTCCATTATTTCTTCCGTCATAACAATTCCTCCATTCTGCTATATTTTTCCGTTATCATCGGATTTCTAAATGGCACTCCGGCTCTTTCTATAAATTCTTTATAAAAACTTTTATAGAAATAACCGGCAACTGCAAGGCAATAAATAAAAGTACAAGGATTAGCAATTGCCTTACAAAAAAAAGCGCCGTAGGGTTTTCCCTACGACGCCATTGCCGTTTACGTTTTATATTATATTCAATAATTTTCAGATGTCAACAAAAAAAGCTGATATTTTTCTTTTTTATTCATAATCACCTCACATAGCTTAAAATAACAAAAATTTTTTACAAATCACACAAATTATTTATTCCGCCTATCCTATACTAATGCGCTTTTTTCATAAATTTCTTCCGAACTCCTCCATAGCCTCATCAGGCGCGTCTGTAATTATACCTGTTACTCCTCGGCTAAACATCCGCCTCATAACCGTTTTATCATTAACCGTCCATACATACACCGGATATCCCTGTTTTTTCATTCTTTCCATAAACAAGCTTGTAATAAAATAATAGTGAGGGGAAATAAAATCAGCCTTACATGCAGCAAGCCTCTTTTCCGGAAAATACTCGCTCATACGCAAGGTAAACGAACCCTTGCTGCGTCCCACAAGCAAACCTGTAGTCACTCTTTTATCATACTCTTTAACCTCAAGCGAAACCTTATCAATAAACGACTTAATGCTGAACTCATCATATCCATAACCAAACCTTTTACGAATCATATCTACGGAAGAATGGCTTAATCCCTCCTCCTTAAGCTCCACATCAAGACGAATCTTTCCCTTGCACAAATCCAGCACCTCCGTAAGCAGCGGCACATGGTAATTTCTTTCTGCTGCAATCTCATTAATCTGATTATAACTAAGCTCAGCTAAAAGCTGTCCCTTTTTATCGGCAGGCTGCCTTTTTATAACCGAATCATGGAATACAATGAGTTTGCCATCTTTAGTCCTTCTTATATCAAACTCTGCCATATCGCACTTTAAATCAATTGCAATCTGAAAGGCTTCCAATGTATTCTCCTGTTTTGCCAGCTTACTTGCTCCCCTGTGGGCAATAATGATTGGAGTGCGCTCCGCCATATGTATCCCTCCCGATTTTTATAATATTTATATTTTATCGAAAAACAAAAACGTTCGCAAGCTGTATTTATACACTTTTGTAAAATCCCCGTTTTACATCTCAACATTTTTATGTTATTCTTATATACATAAAAAAATAATATATCAGAACAGGAGAAAATGTTATGTCTAATCCAATTGTAACAATTGAAATGGAGAACGGGGATATCATGAAAGCCGAACTTTACCCCGAAATTGCTCCCAACACCGTCAACAACTTTATTTCACTTATTAAAAAGGGATTTTACAACGGACTTATTTTTCACCGCGTAATTCCGGGATTTATGATTCAGGGCGGATGTCCAAACGGAACCGGCACAGGCGATCCGGGTTACAGCATCAAGGGTGAATTTTCCTCAAACGGATTTACAAACAATTTAAAGCACGATGAAGGCGTACTTTCCATGGCGCGTTCCATGATGCCTGACAGCGCCGGCTCACAATTCTTTATCATGCACAAAAAAAGTCCGCACTTAGACGGAGAATACGCTGCTTTTGGCAAGCTTACGGAAGGCATGGATATTGTGGACAAGATTGCAAATACAGACACTGACCGCATGGACCGTCCCTTAATAGACCAGACGATTAAGTCAATTACTGTAGACACTCTAGGCGAGGAATATCCTGAACCCGAAACACTTTAAACTGCATTTTTCAAAACAGCGCGCATCCATTATCTAAAACCAATGAATTTAATGCGTACTTATCCAAAAATTCAAGGCGGACACTTATGTCCGCCTATTATATTACTATACAATATACTATTTATAACCCAAATCCTCTAAGCGTTGCAAAATAATCGTCAGGAGTTTCCGCCCTTCTAATCATTTCCGTAGAGCCATCCTCCTTTAGGAGAATCTCCGCAGAACGAAGCTTTCCATTATAGTTGTAGCCCATAGAAAAACCATGCGCTCCGGAATCATGAATCACAAGCGTATCTCCGATATCAATCTTAGGCAAATGCCTGTCCACTGCAAATTTATCATTGTTCTCGCAGAGAGAGCCTGTTACATCATATACATGGTCTGGCAAAGCATCCTCCTTACCCATCACTGTAATGTGGTGATACGCCCCATACATAGCCGGCCGCATAAGATTACATGCGCATGCGTCAACTCCAATATACTCCTTATGCGTATGCTTTTCGTGAACTGCCTTTGTAATAAGATGCCCATAAGGAGCAAGCATAAATCTGCCAAGCTCAGTAAATATCTTTACATTACCCATACCTGCCGGAACCAGCACTTCATCATATACCTTGCGCACGCCTTCGCCGATTGCCATAATATCATTCGGCTCCTCCTCCGGACGATAGGCAACTCCTATACCGCCGGACAGATTTATAAAACTAATCTCCACTCCGGTTTCCTCTTTAACCTCAACAGCAGTTTCAAATAAAATCTTAGCCAACGCCGGATAATAATCATTTGTTACCGTATTACTGGCAAGAAATGAATGCAGCCCAAATTCTTCTACTCCCATATCTTTAAGACGCTTATACGCCTCGATAAGCTGCGGCTTAGTCATTCCATACTTAGCGTCTCCCGGATTATCCATAATTGTATTGGCAATAGCAAATTGACCGCCCGGATTAAAGCGACAGCAAATCTTCTTTGGCATACCTGCCACCCTGTCTAAAAAATCAATATGAGTAATATCATCAAGATTAATAATAGCATCAAGCTCTCTCGCCTTTATAAAATCCTCCTTGGGCGTATCGTTGCTTGAAAACATGATATTATTTCCTTTAATACCACACATCTCCGACATCATAAGCTCTGTTAAAGAGGAACAATCCGTACCGCAGCCCTCCTCCTTAAGTATCTTTAAAATAGTAGGATTGGGCGTAGCCTTCACTGCAAAATATTCCTTAAAGCCTTCATTCCATGAAAACGCCTTATAAAGCCTCCTTGCATTCTCCCTAATACCCTTTTCATCATATAAATGAAACGGTGTCGGATACTGCTCTGTAATCTTATCCAATTGCTCCTTTGTCACAAACGGTATCTTATTCATAGTAAAATGGCCTCCTCTTATATTACGGTAACTCAAAGCTCAATTGCAAACCGGCTGCAATACGTTAAGCGGCAAAACCAATCTTTGCTTAAATTATCCGTATCTTTTTGTCCTAAGCATGTACTAGTATAATCCACCTTCTTCTCCTTTGTCAAACTATATCGGACGAGAGTATTCTCCCAAATGACAAAAACACCGCACAGAGTCGCGGCAGCGCCCAAGACGCTATACCGAATGACCGGCAATTCTTTCATCTGACAAAAACACCGCATAGAACTTGCTCTATGCGGTGCATATTGGGTTGTGCCTCTATCCGGCATATTTATCACTTCTTAATCTTAACCGTCTTTATCTTGCTGTAAGCGCCATATATCTTTTTACCCTTTGACAATGTGTACGCCCTAACTCGGACATAATATTTCTTTTTCTTCTTTAGACTCTTAAATGTATATGACGTACCCTTTACATTTTTAACCTTTTTGCCCTTCTTAAACTTCTTATTAAGAGCTATGCTTACCTCGTAACCGGATACCTTAGAAATCTTTTTCCACTTTACTACAAGCTTTTTCTTCTTTTGGTTCTTGCAGGAGGAAATAGTTACCCTTTTAGGCTTTTTAACGCTTTGGGCGTCGTCTTCCGATTCATCTCCATCCTCGCCATCCTCAATATCGTCTCCTGATACATCTGTTTTTGATGGATCGTTTACAGCCGCTGCCTTAGCCCTTGTTGTAAAGTATACCTTTCCGGTTTTGCCATCAATCGTTATCTCAACCGAATATGTCGTAACCGTATATCCGCCCTGAGTTTCCGTTTTCTCCTTTTTAAAGTTAGACGCCTTCTTAACGCTTGAATGTGTTAATGGAATCTCAGTATAATTGCTTGCTCCGTTACCATAATATGCTTTAATCTTATTATTTCCGAAGCTTAAGTCGCTCACAGAAGTAACCGTCTTATTATCCGGCAATGCAATTGTAACGTCGCCAAGCCTTGTAATAGCCTTATACTCAACCTTTACGCTGAAAACTCCATCTTTTAACATTTTTTCTGTTAAAACTGTCTCATAAACATTATTTTTAGCGGAAATCTTTTCACCGTTAATGGAAACACTGTCTACCGCCCTTAGCGCGTCGGGAGTAATAGTAATAGTGTCTCCCACAAATGCAGTCTCTGTTGATACTTTAGCGGGAAAATCATTGCTTGACGCTGCTATTGCAACATCATATTCCTGCTTCTCTGTAAGTTTATCTGCAGTATAATAGTATTCAAATGTTCCTGTCTTTTGAGTACCTGCATATTCCTTATCAAGCGTTACAGTAACGGTATATGAATATTTTACTTTTCCGTTACCAATATCCTCTGTTTTTACCGTACCCTCGTCTATATCAATATATCCTGAAAGATACAAATCATAAATTGACGCTTTCTCTGTCACACTGTTTGCGCCGGTCCCATAAACTATTTCCACATCGCCTGCCTTGTCCGCAAGCTGATCCGGCATAAGCCTTGATGTAGCCTCCAAAGAAGCTGGAAGCGCTAAATTAATGGCAGTTACCGACAAATACTCTACTTTTACAGTTACATTCGCCGCCGGCATTGTAAAGCTGTACTGCACTCCGGTATTCTTTACATCAATTGCCTTTGAACCATCGCTAACTGTCACCTTCACTTTCTTAGTTGTATCGTAAAGAGCAACAAATGAAATCACATCCCCGCTATTTGCCTTCTCATCCAATCCAACAACATTTGAAGCTTCAGCTATCGGAGAAACCTCCTTTGTAATAGTGTAATCCACTTTTTCATCATAGGTGTAATTATATGTTGTACTCTTTTGTGTACTTCCTTCTCCATACGTAACAGTTACCGTAACTTTATATGTCTCAACTCCGTTTTCGGTTTCCGTAGGGCTTGAAGGTTTATCTCCAACTGTAACACTTACATACTTATCTAAAAGTGAAACTTCTTTTTTTCTTGTATTAGAACCATTGGAATATGTTACTTCCAATTCGCCGCCTGTCAAATCCAGTTGCGTGGCTGTTACATACGAATCATATTTCTTCTTTGCTGGTTCCGTTTTGAAACCAACGCTTTTTATACTCTCATAAGCAACACTAATAGTTATATCGCTGTCTGGCATTTCAAATGTAGAAATATTTGAATTACCTGCATCCTTTGTAATTGTAATTTCGTTACCTTTTTCATCCGTTATCTTTGTAACCGCCTGCACAGGCGTATCCTCTAATATAACCTTAATTGTTGCACCAGCAATAGCACTTTCACGTGAAATAAATACGTTGCCCTCCATTCCTTCAGGAGTGACTGTCTTATTAATTTTATGAACAACAGCTTCACTGCTTCCTCCACTGCTTGTTTCATATGTATATGTGTATTTAAATTCTCCATTTGCTGACTTTCCTCCATATGAAACATCATAAGCTATGGTAACAGTATTTGTAATCTTACCCTCTGTTTCTGTTCCATATTCAATCCCTTTCATTTGGTAAGAGCTGTTTTCAATCTTAACTTCTCTGGTATTTTTCTTTTGAGATTGAGCGTTTACATAAGTAGCTGTAGCTATACCATTTTCAGGTAAGTTACTAAGCTCCTGCATGTCGGTACAGCCTGTTGGACCTGTCGGAGGAGTAGTAACTTTAAGCTCATTAATCTCAGCATAGGAAACGATTACTCTTACAGCCTCTGCCGGCATTGTAAAGGTATATTCCTTATCTTTAACCGTCATAGCTGTAGTAACTGCTGTTCCGCTAGCGGTTTTAACTGTAACTTCCGGAAAAGCATAGCGGTTCTGGCTATCCTCTGGAAGGGTTATTGTAACTGTATCTCCATTAGCCGCCTTCTTTTTGTCAATGCTCACCTCGGGCTGCCCCTCTTGCCCACTTGGAATTTCAAGAGAAATATCATATTTCTCAATCGGCACATCATAGGTATAACTAAATGCATTACTCTTTACTTTAGAGCCATATTTAACATTCACCGGCACTGTAAACGTTATAACTCCACTACCTTGTTTATGGGTAATTCCTGCTTCGTTTATTGTAACCGTAACATCAGGAGAAGTCATAGCTATTTCCTTCTTAGTGCTTGCGCCATAAGTAGCTGTAATCTTACCGCCTGTCAAATCCAATTTGTCGGCTTCTGTATATCCATCATAATTTTTCTTTGTGGGCGCTGTCACTGAAATGTCGCTAAGCTGCTTATATGCTACATTTATTGTTACATTTGCCGCCGGCATTGTAAATGTATATGCGCCATTGCTTCCCTTAGTCAATACTGCGTTAGAGCTTGTTATTGTCGCATCGCACGCCTCAATTGTATCATTAACTGTAACTGTAACAGCTTCTCCCTTCTTAGCGCTGCTTTTTGACAGGGTAACATTATCCGCCATAGCAGTAGGAGTTACAGCAAGTTTAACAGTATGCGCCTTCTCATCCTCCGAAAGCACATGTTCCTCATCATAACTGAAATCAAAGGTACAGCTCTTTCCTCCATAGTTTAACGTAACCGTTTTAGTTATGGTATCCTTTGTCTTATCAGCATTAGTTACTGATGATTTCTGAACAATTCCCGCAACAGTAACGTCACTGCTAGTCATATCTATATCCTTCGTAGTCTTATCGCTATAGGTTACTGTAAGCTTACCGCCTGTCAAATTAATGTTGCCCTTTGTAGTACCGGCGTTATAGCTTCCTATTGCCGAAGGCTTTGTCTTAACTGCAATGCCTGTAATTGTCGGAGCCTGAGTTGTAGGAGCTTGAGTTGTTGTAGGCACCTTAGCTGTCGTAGGCTCCTGAGTTGTAGTAGGCTTTGAAGTATCCTCTGTTGATGAACCGGCAACCGGAGTAACTGTTACTGTAAATGTACACGTCTGCGTACCATAATCCGGAGAACCATCAGCATTATCAGTATCATATACATATTTACCATTATCAGTTTTAATTTTTGTGTACTTTGTTTCGGCTGTTACTGTGTATGTCTTTTTAGCGCCTGCCTTTTTTGCAGTTACGTTTCCCTGTGAATCAATAGTAAAATAATCGTCTGAGAAGCTTCCGTCCTCTCCCTTTGTCATATTTTTTATTCCGGTAATAGTTCCAAAGTAATCAGTTTTTACCTTTTTTATGTCAATAAGATTATCCGTAATATTCTTACTATTGCCTGCCTGTATCTCCCCAAGAGCGCTTGATGCTGGAGCATATAATTTATACGTATCCTTTTTTGACACATATGCTTTTTCATTTCCTTCCGTACCAAACATTAATACATATTGATTATCGTTAAAAGCATTTGTTGATGTTTCCCATGGCAGGTAGATTCCTTCATTATCGTAATACTTAATCGGATATCCTCCAATAAGCTTATTTTTGTTGTCGTCGCTAACTTTCATATCAACAACAGGAGAAGTAGGATGCCTCGCAAGTTCAGCTCCCGAACCATCAGGATTTTTGTAACAACTTATATATACATAACTGTTTGTAATATCAACATAATTCGCACTCATCTTAACCTGATTAGTCCCGGGAATGCGGCCTGCTGTCAACGTATCCTGCGCTTGGTCATGTACCGTAAGATAAACCGGACTTTCACCCCTTGTTCCGCCAAAACAAATCTCATACACATAATCATTGCCGGACTGACTGCTCTTAACAAAGTTCAGATTGTCAAAGCCAATAGTGTTTGTACTGGCTGTTCCTGTATATTTCACCGTTACAGCCTTTGCATCATATCCGTAACATTGTAACTGCACAACACCATTCAGTTTTGTATCTAACAAATCTTTACAAACTGATATATCACCTTTATATCCCGGATAATATATATCAATCGAGTTTGTACCAAACTTTTCTACCCTAGACGCAAGCTGTACCTGAAGCTTAGACGGTTCAACTTCCGATGGCGCAACAAACTTCCAACTTCCATTATCGTAATACAGCCCCGGTGTAGTTTCACTATATGTACTGCCGGCGGAATAAAAGTATTCCTTGTTATCTAACTTAACGCTGAAAACTCCTATTTTATATGAGCTGTACTGTAATCTGCTTCCCTCTACAGTATTAAAATTAAACGTTGTTACTTTTCCATTTGTTTGGGTATTAATTCTAATTCCCGGGCCCTCGCTAGTACTCACATAAGCTTCATAATTGCCTATATTTGCGTCTGCCGCCTTCGGTCTTATCAATCCGCCTCCCACAGCAGCCATGTCCGCCAAAACCACATACAAAATGTACATAATTGCAATCAACTTGGCTGTCTGCATCTTCAACTTTCTTTTTCTCATTGCATCATCCTCCATTTCTTAAATATCACAATATAATATCCGTTCATCATGCTCCGATTTGCAAGCAAATGCAAACGAGCCATAACTACTTGTATTTTATCATATTATTGCTTTTTTGTTCATTGAGAAATATAATATTACCGTTTAAAAAACCACCAAACATTTTTTAGCAATTTGACGAATGTTTTTTTCTTGACAATCAAAGACTTGCAAGCGAGTATTTAAAAAAATCCCCTGACATACGTCAGGGGAAATAAATCGACAATCACGCTGTTTGCAAGAATCAAGCCTTTCCAACAGAACCGAACAATTCCATCTTTTCTTTTACAGTTGCCTTGATAGCCTCTGCGCCCGGAGCCAGCAGTTTACGAGGATCAAAGCCCTTGCCCTCTAAATCCTTGCCTGCCTCAATATACTTACGGGTAGCCTCTGCAAATGACAACTGACATTCTGTATTAACATTAATCTTAGCAACACCAAGAGAGATTGCTTTCTTAATCATATCCTCCGGAATACCGGTACCGCCATGAAGCACTAAAGGCATATCTCCGGTCTTAGCCTGAATGGCATCCAATGTCTCAAAGCTTAAACCTGCCCAGTTGTCCGGATACTTGCCATGAATGTTACCAATTCCGGCAGCCAGCATAGTTACGCCAAGGTCTGCAACCGCCTTACACTCATCAGGATCAGCGCACTCACCGGCGCCGACAACTCCGTCTTCCTCTCCGCCTATAGAGCCAACCTCTGCCTCTAAGGAAAGTCCCTTCTCATTACAAATGGCAACCAGCTCCTTTGTCTTAGCAATGTTCTCATCAATCGGATAATGGGAACCGTCAAACATAATTGAAGAGAAGCCTGCTTCAATACAAGCCTTTGCTCCTTCATAGCTGCCATGATCCAAATGCAGAGCCACAGGAACTGTAATTCCCAAGCTGTCCACCATAGCATCCACCATAGCTGCAACTGTCTTAAATCCGGTCATGTACTTACCAGCGCCCTCTGATACTCCAAGGATAACAGGACTGTTAAGCTCCTGTGCGGTCAACAGAATAGACTTTGTCCACTCTAAATTGTTGATGTTAAACTGCCCTACTGCATAGTGGCCAGCCTTAGCCTTTGTCAACATTTCTTTTGCTGAAACTAACATTTTCTTCATTCCTCCATATGATTAAAATTTCCGATTCATCACCAGATAGCTATAGTATATCCCAAATAGTGGAAAAAAACAAGCTGATTCCAAGCGATTTTACTCGGCGTTCGTCACATATTTCAGCCGAAATGAAGCAATATCAAATGCTGATATATTCTTTCCAACATTTACTACATAAAGAGTATCTCCTATATAAAGCCCCCTGCTCTGTCTCAAAGAATAGTAATAGCCGCTGTCCTGTTCGTAAGAAGCCTCGCTTTCGTATTTTTCATCTTCCGGCCATGCAGCAGTAAGCTTCCTCTCAAAGCCTTTATTCTTATCATATGAATATACAACGTAATCGCTTCTTTCATTTTCCTCCTCGGCGTCCCAAAGCCACGGATTATACTCCATTTGCATTCCGATTAAATTTTTCTCCATATCTACGAGCAAAGCCTTCGGATTATCAAGCGCTTCGGCAGTATTATATTTTTTCAGTATAACCTTATCGACCTCCTTAACATTTGCCGGATCGCTTATGTCGAACATAGACAGTTTAAGTCCTATGGTGCGGCTTTCCTTCTCTGTTGTCTCCTTTCCAATTCCAAGCAGCAGCCCCTCTCCATATGGGTGCAGATAGGAGGAAAATCCGGGTATCTTGAGATATCCAAGCATTTTTGGCTTTTCCGGATTGCTTAAATCTACTGCAAAAAGCGGATCATGGTTTAGATATGTGACAAAATAGGCAGTATTTCCCATAAAACGAGCGGAATATATTGATTCTTTCCTTGCCAGATTTTTAATGCAGCCCACCTGTTTTAAATCTTTGTTCAGAACAAACAATCCGTTCAAACGCTCATATTCATTATTATAATATGTGCTGACCAGTCTCAAATATCCATTATATTCATCTATACAATAGTCGTTGAGCAGACAGCCGGCAGCGTTCCCCTTTGCCTCTCTTTTCATAACGCCATCTTTGTAGGAGTAGGAAATAATGCTTGTTTCGGTTTCATTTACAGCGACGTCGTCTAAAATATACCTTGCCTGATTTGCTGTATCGCCGCGCCTGTGAACAGTATCCAGCAAATAAATATGACTGTCGCTTACATATAATTTCTCATTTCCTCCAAGCACTGAAAGCTTATCAATATACTCGGCGTCATTAAGCGAAATGCTCGATATAACCTGATAAGCATTGGAGCCTGAGTCCTCTGCGACTGCAAGCTTCGTCCCCTCTAAAAGCTTACCTTGTATCTTCGGAATATATGTTTCCGTATTTTCCTCGTCTATATAATTAACGTCTATACCCCTTCTTGAAAACAGATAAAGTACGCCGCCGACAACTCTGGAATCAGCATAACTGCCATCCTGAAAAAAGCCATGAATCAGAGTAATATTTTCTTTATCGCTAATATCAAACAATAACGCTCTTGTATAATACTCTCTTGCACCGTTTTCCTCTGAATTCCAATATTCATAATAATCATCCATTTCGCCCTCTGCCACAGCTTCAATCTCATTGTCGCTGTATCCTTTCTTAGACGTCGTTCCTCCTCTTGAAGTACTGCTTCCCAGTACAACCAGCACATCATTATAAATATAAAAACCTTCCGGATTCACATACATGTTATAAGGATTTAAATTTATATCTCCCGCCGGCTTTGTCTCATTTTCCAAAACCTCGTATATATTAATGTGCTCGGAATCAGACGAATACTCGTAAATGTACCTGCCGTCAGTTTTTACAATATCGCTCTCTGAAACGCCTTCAGTTCTCACATTGGTATCCGAATATTTTTCTGTATCTGAAGATTCCTCGCTTGCATTTACCGACATGCTTTCATCTTCAGCTTTACTTTTCTTTACAGCAAAATCTTCATTTGCTTCATTCTCAAAAATGAATGTTTTGTTATCTGTATCATAGCTCTCCTCCCGCTGACTTGCCAGCATTTTATAGGCCGCCTTATACCTGGCCTTTGCTTCCTCCCTGTCTGATATACTGCTGCCTTGACCGGTCACAGCTTTATTTATTGCATACGACGCCTTAAAATCCTTTACAGTATCAGGCGCCTTAACCGCCGCTGCCGCAATTACAAGCAATGCCGCTGCCGCTATAAGCCCCTTCTTCCATACCGCAGCAGACGTAATGCGTTTCTTACGCTTCCTGTAATCCTTCGTCCCCTCTACGCTTTTTAATTTTTCCTCTATATTCTCCGGCAAAAGGGACTTTGGTATTTCAACCCGTTCCTTTGACCTTAACAATTTAAGAGTATCTTCTATATTATTATCAAAATTTTCATTTTTCCCAATCCTGTTATCCATAATGCCACCTCCCGTTATCGTCCTAAACGCTTCTGCATCTTTTCCAGTGAACGCTTATACTTCGAGCGCACTGTGTTGCGATTCTTATGTAAAATCTCTGCAATCTCTTTGCTGTCATACCCGCCATAAACCGCCATCGTCACAATAAGTCGTTCTTCTTCATTTAATGCTGAAAATGCATATTCAACCTCGTCCCGCTCAACCACGTCCTCCGTATTGTTTTTCGGTTCAAAAATCCGCTCGTCAATCCCAAGCTGCGTCTCTTTATAATCTGCATATAAATTTTTTCTGTCGCTCACATATTCCCTGATTTTTTTCCTGCATTTGTTTGAAAGAATCTTAAAAATCCACCCTCGAAATGCAGCCTCGTCCTTAAGCTTCTCTATACCCGCATAGGCGTCAAGGACTGTATCGCTTACCACATCCTCCGCATCATGGACATTTTTCAGAGTATAATACGCCATTTTATACAAATCCTCGTACACCATCTCATACAGCAGTGAAAATGCATGAGCATCCTTTTTCTTAGCCAAACTCACCAGCCTTTCCATATTCTCCCTCTCCTCCATAAACAGCACCTCTTTCCTTATTCTTATCCAATGCGCCAGATTATCAGCTTAACGCTGATGTCATATTATTAGTGCAATTTTTTCTTCCATCTGTTGCATACTGTTGCAAAAAAATAATAATTTTTCTGTTTTCGACATGATTCAACACAAATTCGACACTGCCGCCCACAAATTTTGTAAGCTTTCCCAACTACTTTTTTACTATATTTCCTGATATAATAACACATACAACCCCAAATGCTTCCTACAATCTTCTTAAAAAAGGAGGGCTTACTGTGAAAAATATAAAACAACTTAGAGAATCAAAAGGCATGTCGCAAAAAGAGCTTGCCCTTATACTTAACACCTCCCAACAGGCAATTTACAAATACGAAAACGGACAGGCAACCCCCAGCATATCAACTCTAATGGATATGAGCGAAATATTCAATACTACCGTCGATTATCTCATTGCTAAAGACGACTCGGAAACAAACGCTCCATTCCTCGCAAACGTCAGACTCTCAAGAGATGAATACGAGCTGATTGCCCATTACCGTATGCTTCGTCCCAAATCTAAGAAACTGCTTAGAAATGTTGTGTCGTGCATACAAAACTAGCTATCACTCGACACATTTTTTGGCTGGTATATGTTAAATATTTAAAATATTATAGTATATTTTATTATTTTAATATTTATTATAATATATTTTAATATAAATATTGTTAGCACTCTTTTTGATAGAGTGCTAAATTTCACAGTTTAGACACACTTTTTACACACTTTATACACATTTCCGCCTTATGATACAACCATAGAAACAAGTAAACAACATTTTAATATTTTTATATCATAAAGGAGGAGTTATTATGTTAAACTTAGTTCCATTTTCAACAAACGAACCTGATATTTTTGATTATCTTGATGCTTTCAGCCGCAGCTTTAACGTACCTCGCGCTCGCGAAGTTATGCAATTTAAAACTGATATTAAAGAGTATGGCGACCATTTCCAGCTCTCTGCTGAGTTACCCGGCTTTAATAAGGAAGAAATCAGCATTGACTTAAATGAAGGTATCTTAACCATTTCAGCCAAACATGCAGAGGAAACGAAAAGCGACGATTCCAAAGAAAACAGCGACGATAAGGAGGCATTGTCTACCTACATTTGCAAGGAGCGCAGGGAGTACAATTACAAGCGTCACTTTAACATGAAGGGTATTGACACAAAGCAGATTTCTGCAAGTTATAACAATGGAATACTAGAGCTGACGCTTCCTAAGGAATCAAAGAAGGAGTCTGAGCATATAACCATTGACGTGGCTTAATAGAGTCATTTGCCATCAAACCATAACACTGATTACAGCGCCTAAGAAGCTAATATTTAGTTTTTTGGGCGCTGTTTCTATTATTAAGCAGTTCTTAAATTTCTATTAAAAAGGTTGAATCTTTACCTATATGCTGTTAAAATAGGCACAATAACTTTTTAATATAGCAATTCAGAAAGGACGATTAATTATGAAAAAAATAAACATTACTTTAAGGAGAGCTTTAAGCGCCATCTTATGCATGATGTTTGCTTTTACGCTGCTTTGGGCGGGGTTTATAACTGCAAAAGCGGATTCAGCGGCAGACGAGGGCGAGATTATTATTACTTTGGGAGCAGATTTATCCGATGACGAGCGGGACACCGTATATAAGCTTCTCAATGTGTCTGAAGATGATATCGAAAAATGCAAATTATTAACCATAACCAACGAGGATGAACACAATTATCTTGGAGAATACCTGTCAAGCAGCGTAATCGGAAACCGCGCGCTTTCTTCCATTAAGCTGGTAAAGACCGCAGACGGAAGCGGGATTAATGTTACAACCAACAATATAAATTACTGCACAGAGGATATGTATATAAACGCTTTAGCAACTGCCGGCGTAGCTGACGCTGATGTTTCAGTAGCGGGCCCATTCAGCATTTCCGGAACAGCCGCTCTAGTAGGCGTAATGAAGGCATATGAGGAAATGACAGGCGAGGAGATTTCTGAAGAAGTTAAGGACGCCGCCACAGACGAGCTTGTAACTACCGGAGAAATATCCGACATTATTGGCGATTCCAACAAGGCTTCAGAGTTAATAGGATACATTAAAAACCAAGTAGTTTCTACAGACGCTTCCTCAGACGAGCAGATTAAAGATATAGTAACCGCCGCAGCAGATGAAATGGATATTTCTCTTTCAGATAAAGATGTAGATAATATAGTTTCTACAATGAAAAAGATAAGCAAGCTTGATTTGGACACTGAAAGCCTTAAGGAACAGGCTCAGGGACTATATGATAAATTAGAAAATCTTGACTTAAACATCGATACTGAAAAGGCAAAAGGGTTTTTTGATAAATTTTTAAACTTTTTTAAGTCCATTTATGATAAAATAGTGAATATATTCTCATAAGGAGGTTTAAAATATGTCTTCAATAAAAGAAATTACATTAGAGGGTAAGCCTTGCATTGAAATGTCCGCCGGAGATTATCTCTGTATTCTGGCTCCGGAGCTTGGCAATAATATGCTTCGCTTCAGGGACAACAAAAAAAATATCGAGGTATTTCGTTATGACGCCGAACACCCTTACACATCTGCCAAACAAAGCCCCGAGGTATATGGCTACCCGTTTTTATACCTCCCAAACCGATTAGATAACGGTCTGTTGACTGTATCTGATGCAACCTATCATTTACCTGTAAATGAAGAAGGCCCATTTTATAACGCTATTCATGGGTTTATACAGAAAAGACCTTATAATGTGATTTCCAGTGAAGTAATAAACGACGATGCTGTAAGAGTTGTTTCAGAATATAAGTATAATGAACAAGATGAGATGTTTTCATATTTTCCGGTTGCATTTACACTGCGCATGACCTATACATTATCTGCAAATGACGGGCTGCTTCAGGAGGTAGAAATGATTAATGACAGCGACAAAATGCTGCCATGCGGCTTCTGCTCACACACTCCGTTTAATGCGCCTTTTGTTGATGGCACAGACGAAAAGGACTACGTACTTAATGTTCCTGTTAAGGAGCGCTGGGAGATTACTAACCGCTGCCTGCCCACAGAAAAGGTTCATCCTTTAACGGAGTATGATGAACGTTACAACAAGGGCATTATGCCTTGCGTAGGCAAGAATCTTGACAACGACCTTTATACTGCCGCCGACAGCAATACATTAGATGGGGAACCTTTTAACGGGGCGTATTCAACTCATGTCCCAAGCGGCGCTAAGATTTGTTACGAGGTAAGCAAGGAATACCGTTTCTGGTGCGTCTGGAACGACCGCGGTATAAACGGGTATTTCTGCCCTGAACCATGCACATGGATGATTAATGCTCCTAACTTGAGCCTGCCGCCGGAGAAAACCGGATATACAGAAATTGGCCCCGATGAATCCTACGAATGCTGGCAGCATATTTTTACAAAATAATTTTAATTGAAAAAAAGCCGGAAGTTATATTTCCGGCTTTTTTCAGAATAGGAGAAAAATAGGTGAAAACTCGCTTTAAAGTCTTTTATTATGTACTTAAGTCTTAATAATAGCGATGCGAATAAACAGCTCCTTTAAGCTCTTTCTTAGTCATTTTCCTGCCCCAGTAAATCATGCAGGTATCTCCAATATTACACTCTCCAACCTTAACATAATCGTCATGCTTTTCGATTATTATTACAGAATGGGTATTATTATTACACCTTACTACATCTCCTACCTTTGCCTTGGCAAAAGATTTGTGATTTTTTATCTTGGCATTTCTTCCATATATCAAGTCGCTCATTTTCCACGCAAATCCATAGCATTGCAGTCCTAAAACACCGTTAGGGCAATAATAGGAATTACAATAGCGGAAGCGGTAAAGGTAATGGCGGCAAGGTATACTTGTAACAGTAGTGCTGTCATAGTTTGACTTACCCATATGATTCCAATATTTGTAGCTTGGATACTTCTTCTTCAGCCTCTTAATCTTGTTTATGATTTTCTGAGTACCGGTAGCATATACAGTTATTGTATTAGAATATCCGCTGTATATTTTTTTACCTTGATAATTCAGGTACGCCCTTACCCTAAATGTACTGTCCGAATTCTTGGAAATGTTCTTTAAGACTGCCTGTTTGCTTTTGCCATTTTTTACTGTTTTTATGTTTTTATACTTTTTGCCTGTGGAGCGCTGAATCTCATATCCTCCTGCAGAGCTTACCACTGACCATTTTAACGTAACCTTTTTTCCGGAACGTTTTACGCTTTTAACTATGGGAGCCGAAAATTCCTTCTTGTATGTACAGGTATTACTGTATTTATCGGTTATAATGGAACCGTCCGCTCTCAAATGATATGGTAAAATACGATATGTGTATGTAACACCCGGAACAATTCCTTCATCTGTGTAAGTAACCCTCACCATGTTCTGATTAGGCACTGTACTTATCTGCTTGTATTCTCCTGTAACATTATCGCTTCTATATATGTAAAAGCCTGTGGAAGACTGGTTCCTAACAAACCATGACAGCAGAACTTTACCCTCTCCCGCATTAGAGGCATGTACATTGTACGCCTCCTCTGGAATGACCGGCGACTCTGTCGTCGCAATTGCTTCGGTTGTCACAATCGGCTCAGTTGTTATAATCGGTTCGGTTGTTACAGTTGCTTCGGTGCTTGCGGCGTCCCCTGACGCTTCCTCCCCTACTTTAATTAAAGAATCCGTCCCTATGTCCGCATACGCCCATCCTGCTTGGCATGACAGACCTTGCGCAAGTACCGTCCAAATTAAAATATATGACAGCAGGCTTTTATATGTACATTTCTTCATAATAATCGCTTCCCTATATTAAATATGATATATCACATACATTATAACAGATATACAAATGCTCACGCAACTTTTTTTATTTTTTAGTTAAATTTACCATAAAATGAAGAACTTTTCCTTGCCTAAAAAGTGCACCTATTATATAATAGGGGTACATGGTGCTTAGCATTCTGTACGGACTTTTTAGAGATGTGGATTATTATGATTTACACAGATATTTTTCCATATTCTTTTTAAAAAAAGAGGGTGCTACCGCCAAATATTAAGAAAAAGAGGTATTGAAAGGTTATGAAATTTGGTTTTTTCGATGATGCGAACAAAGAGTACGTTATCACATCTCCTAAGACTCCATATCCATGGATTAACTACTTAGGAACACAGGATTTCTTCTCGCTTATTTCCAATACAGCGGGCGGATACAGCTTTTATAAGGACGCCCGTTTGAGAAGAATTACCCGTTACCGTTATAACAATGTACCGGTTGATATGGGCGGACGTTATTTCTATATCAACGACAATGGTACTATTTGGAATCCCGGATGGTCTCCTGTTAAGACTGAGCTTGATTCTTACGAGTGCCGCCATGGTATGGGATATACAAAAATTACCGGTAAAAAGGACGGTTTAAAGGCAGATGTTACTTTCTTTGTTCCACAGAATTACACAGGCGAGGTACAATCTGTAACTCTCACAAATGAAGGAAGCGCCGCCAAGACCTTTAAGCTGTTCTCTTTCTTGGAGTGGTGCTTATGGGATGCGCAGGACGATACTACTAACTTCCAGAGAAACTTTAACACCGGACGTATGGAGATTGAAGGTTCTACCCTTTACCACAGAACAGAATACAATGAGAGACGTAATCATTATGCATTTTATACTGTAAATACTGATATTGACGGATATGATACTGACCGTGAAAGCTTTATCGGACTTTATAATGGATTTGGCGATCCTCAGGTCGTAATATCAGGCAAGGCTTCCAACTCTGTTGCAGATGGCTGGTCTCCTATTGCTTCTCATTATAAAGAGATTACTCTGGCTCCGGGTGAATCCAAGAATCTCATTTTCATCTTAGGCTATGCGGAGAATCCTATGGATAACAAATTTGAAGCAGATGGACAGACTCTTAACAAAGAGGTTGCCCATGCCATGATTGAAAAGTATAACACTCCTGAAAAGGTTGAGGCAGGTCTTAATGAGCTTAAGGCTACATGGGACAAGCTTCTTGGTATTTATAAGGTTGACACTCCTGACGAAAAGGTCAACCGCATGGTTAATATCTGGAATCAGTATCAGTGTATGGTTACATTTAACCTGTCTCGTTCTGCTTCATATTTTGAATCAGGTATCGGACGCGGTATGGGATTCAGAGATTCCAATCAGGATTTGCTCGGTTTTGTTCATCAGATTCCTGATCGTGCAAGGGAACGTTTGATTGACCTTGCTTCCACACAGCTTCCTGACGGCGGATGCTATCATCAGTATCAGCCGCTTACTAAGAAAGGTAATTCTGACTTAGGCGGTAACTTCTCTGATGATCCACTGTGGATGATACTTTCTGTTGCAGCATATATTAAAGAGACTGGCGACTGGTCAATACTTGATGAGATGGTTCCTTACGATAATGACGAATCCAAGGCAAAGCCAATGTTAGACCATTTAATGGTTTCCTTCTATCATATTGTAGAAAATGTCGGTCCTCATGGGCTTCCTCTTGCAATGCGTGCTGACTGGAACGATTGTATAAACCTTTCATGCTACTCTGAGCAGCCCGGTGAAAGTTTCCAGACATATACATCGCCATTATTCAAGGAAGAAGGCGGCTATTCCAAGACCGCAGAATCTGTTATGGTGGCTACATTATTCACATATACCGGTCCTGCATTTGTCGATATATTAAAGCATAAAGGAATGAATGACGAGGCTGAAAAAGCACAGGCTGAGATTGATAAGATGAAGAAAAATGTTATGGAGCATGCATTTGATGGCGACTGGTTCCTGCGCGCTTATGACAACGAAGGTCAGAAGATGGGCTCCAAGGAATGTGAAGAAGGTAAGATTTTTATCGAGCCACAGGGATTTGCTGTTATGTCTGAAATCGGCAAGGACGAGGGTGCAGATATTAAAACTCTTAATGCCATTGACAAGTATTTAAATACCGAGCATGGCTTAGTGCTTAACAATCCTGCATTTACAAAATACTATGTGAAATACGGTGAGATTTCCACATATCCGGGCGGATATAAGGAGAACGCCGGTATATTCTGTCACAACAATGCATGGATTATCTGTGCTGAGGCTTATGTCGGACGTGGAGACAAGGCGTTTGAATACTACTCTAAGATTGCTCCTGCATTTAACGAGGAGATTTCAGACCTTCACAGAACAGAGCCTTATGTATATGGCCAGATGATTGCCGGTAAAGATGCTAAGCGTTTTGGAGAGGGTAAGAATTCATGGCTTACGGGTACTGCTGCATGGAACTTTGTGGCAATTTCACAGTATATATTAGGTATGCTTCCTGATTACGACGGACTTAGGGTAGACCCTTCCATTCCTTCTGAGTGGGATGGCTATACAGTTTCCCGTATTTTCCGCGGCGCTACCTATAATATATCTGTTAAAAACCCCGACCACATAAGCAAGGGTGTAAAGAGTATTACAGTAGATGGTAATGCTATCGAAGGCAATATTTTACCTGTATTTGACGCCGGAACAACTCATGAAGTTGAAGTTGTCTTAGGCTAGAGACTTAACAATATATTCATAAGAATTTAACAATCCCTCCACAGTAATTGTGAAGGGATTGTTTTTTCGATATATGTACTTTTAATTTTGTAATCTGAAATTACCCAAGCAAGAAACGATTTGCCTGCAAAAGCCAATTCGCCCTGAAATATCTCTGTAAATTCCAATAGCCTCCTCCTAAAAATCCATACTCCTCAATCAGATTAAACTTGGCGTTCATGCTTCTGACGTCTTCAAACCAAATCTCATGTTCTACACCATCTATGTTGCGGTATCTGATAAACGGAGCTTCAGAAACTTCATCATACTGCACAGGCACACCATATTCTAGCGCTCTGGCAATGGCAGTGGTATAGCCCAAGGTTTCTGCCTTGGTCACTCCCCTCTCATAAGGCAGAGGCCAATCGTATCCATAATTGGGCAGCCCCATATAAATCTTATCTCTCGGTATACGGGTAACTGCATAGTCCAATACTCTTCTTACACTCGGAATCGGCGCCACAGCCATGTTTGGGCCATATGTATACCCCCATTCATAAGTCATCAAAAACACAGCGTCCACAGCCTCTGCTATTCCGGCATAATCCATACCTTCATATAAAAGCCCGGGTTGGTCATCGGCAATTTTAGGAGGCAGCGCTACCGTCACCTGATATCCGTATGGTTCCATCCGTCCTTTTAAATATTGAAGAAAATTGACATAGTTCTGCTTATCCTCCGCCAGTATATATTCAAAATCTACATTTACACCCTCAAAACCCCGCTCTCCCATAACTGCAATCAGATCATTTACCAGCGTTTCTTGAACGCTTGTATTCTCAACAAGCACATTTACCAGTTGATTACTAAATCTCCCATTATCAAACGGAGTTAATACCAGAACGGAGGCTGCATTTTCTTCAACAGCCGCCTGAAACAAATTATCATCTGCAAGCAGCGACAGATTACCAGCTTCATTATAACCATATGAAAAATGGTACAGGCTATCCATATAAGGAAGACTTCCATATAGCGCCTGTTCTGTGATAAATGGATATGCATACCCAAAAAATTGTTTTTCTACTGTTGGCGTATCATCTGCAACCTGTACCCATAACGCTTGACCAATTACCAGCGGATACGGATACTCAATCTGGTTATCATATGCCAAATCATATGGCGACACCCCATACCGGTTTGCAATTGTATCAATTGTTTCTCCTTCACTCACTACATGAATCATATACGCTCACCCTCACTTATAACCTAAGCTCTTAATTTCCGCCTAACTCAATTATATGTGAGAGTTCTTTAATATATGCAATACCAAAAGTAAGACTATTTAAGGCTTCCCAGACAGCGCAATAAATAAATCCAGAAGGTAAGTGAAAATGCTGAAATAAGAGTTGAAAAAACAATAATATAAGATGACAATACATAATCGTTGTTCATTTCCTTAGACATTACATAACCGCTTACAGTGGCCGGTCCGGCAATCATAATAAGGATTGCAAGCATTTCCTGATTATGAAATCCCATTAGTATTGCTAAAGGAAGCACCACCATTGGCTGTATAAATAATTTGATTGCAGTGGCCCAGACAGTCTGTTTTTCCCTTGTTTTTGCAGTAGCAAATGTAAAGCCTCCGCCAATTGCCAGTAAAGCCAGCGGTGTTGCTGTCCTCTCCACCAAGCCAATAGTCTTATCAATCATAACCGGAAGTTCTAAATGAACAAGCGAAGCAGCACATCCCAATACAATGCATATAATTATCGGATTTTTTACAATATTAATACAGGCTTTCTTTATTCCTGTCTTACCTTCTTTTCCAGCCTGATTTTTCCCACGGAACGTCAGCACAACCACGCTTGCCACATTGTAAAACGGAACCGCCCCTATAATCATCAAGGGCGCCAGTCCGGCATCATGGTAAATGTTTTTTATAAAAGCCAGTCCCAGCACTGCAGCGCTGCTCCTGAACGAGCCCTGAACAAAGGCGCCAATCATAGTCTTATCTTTTATAAAAAGCTCCGCGCCGCCCCAAATAGCAAAAAAGCTAATTGCTGTAGCTCCAAAACAAAAGACTACAAACCTCCAGTCAAAATCGGTACTGATATCTGCTGTTCTCAGATCCTCAAATACCATTAGAGGTAACGCTACCCAAAATACATATTTATTTGTTACAGAGACAAATTCATCTGTAATCATTCCCATTTTTTTAAGAAAATACCCTAAAACCATTACTGCAAAAATAGGGACTGTTCCATTTAAACTATAAATTAAATCATTCATAAGTCTTCAAGCAGACAAATGCTTGCTGCAAATATCCTTTCTCTATTTTATGCGTTATTTATCGAACGGAACAGACTCCTCTTTAGTTGACGGTTCTTCACTGTCCTCAGTACTTTTTTGCTTCAAATCATCCGATTCCTCATTCTGCAAGTATTTCTGCCAAAAAAAATCCGATTCCTGTGTAGTACCCATGTCATAGGGGTCCTCCTCCATATCAATCACCACGTCTTCATCAATTCCCGACCATACCATAGTATCCCCTGTTATCGTAATCGCCAGCGTAAATGCCGCTACTGCTGTAATAAGCATAACAAGCCAAATAAATATTGTACGAAATGGATGCTTCATACCTATCTCTCCTATACATATGAAAAAAAGCCCACCTAATCGGTGGGATAAAAGCAAAAGCCTGCTTACCATAAGCAAGCAGGCCTCCAACTTACTAATCCTCAATACCTTTTGCTTTAAGATATTCTACAATATCGTTGACAGTAGCAATGCTACTTAAATCATCAGCAGGAATCTCAATATCATATTCCTCTTCTAAAGCCATAACAAGCTCGAATAAGTCCAATGAGTCTGCATCTAAATCATCCTTAAAATTGGATGTCAATTCAATAGTAGATGCATCAACATTAAGCTGCTCTGCAATGATTTCTTTCATCTTCTCTAACATATGTTTCGTCTCCTTTTTACGATAATTAAGTGCTGTAATATCACTTGCTTCTACAAAATGAAATTACAAACGCCATAAGTGAAAATGTTTATCCTTCACTAAATACGCTATTCAAAATATACTATACAACATGAAAACTTGTCAACCTATATATGGAAATTTTATGTGGATTTATATATTTTTTTTATTTTTATTTTCAAAATTATGTAAAATATATTTTCATTGACTTTTCAAAATGTATATTTTATAATTTAATAGTAGGAATCATTCCTAAAAATATAAGAGGTGATGCACTATGGAGCAAAAACTTAAAAAAAGCAGACAGAGGGATGCCATTATGACTTTTCTTCTTTCCAGAAAAGATCACCCCACTGCTGATACTATATATGAAAATGTAAAAAAAGAGATACCCAATATCAGCTTAGGGACTGTTTACCGCAATCTTGCCCAGCTCACAGAACGCGGAGAGATACTAAAGCTTTCATTTGACGGAACTTCCGACCGTTATGACGCTACCACTAAGCCGCATTATCATTTTCGATGCAGAAACTGTGGAAGCGTATGTGATTTGGACATTGAAGACGATTTCAGCGACATGATTGAAGTTGCCTCAAAAAAGTTTGATGGTTTTATTGAAGGGCATACTACATTTTTCTTTGGTTGCTGTTCTCATTGTATAAACGGATTATAGTAATACGTATAGAATTTCACAAACATTTCACAGTTATTATTTAATAAAATAATTGACAAAAGCAATTGTATGATATACAATTATTATAAAATAGTAATCATTACTATTTGCATAAATTTTACAGATAAAGGAGATTACAATTATGGCAAAATGGGTTTGTTCAGTATGCGGTTATGTGCATGAAGGCGATGAAGCACCAGAGAAGTGTCCTCAGTGTGGTGTTCCGGCAGAAAAATTTAATAAACAGGAAGGCGAACTGAGTTGGGCTGCTGAGCACGTACTTGGTGTAGCGCAGGGTGTTGATGAGGAGATTCTTCAGGGATTACGTGATAACTTTAATGGAGAATGTTCTGAGGTTGGTATGTATCTTGCTATGGCAAGAGTTGCTTTTCGTGAAGGTTATCCTGAAATTGGTTTATATTGGGAGAAGGCTGCTTACGAAGAAGCTGAGCATGCTGCTAAGTTTGCAGAGCTGTTAGGAGAGGTTGTTACCGATTCTACTAAGAAGAATTTGGAGATGCGTGTTGAAGCAGAATGCGGCGCAACAGCAGGTAAGATGAAGATTGCTAAGAAGGCTAAAGAACTTGGGCTTGATGCAATTCACGATACCGTCCATGAAATGGCTCGCGACGAGGCGAGACATGGCAAGGCATTTGAAGGGCTGCTTAAGAGATACTTTGGATAAAATATAAACATTATATAATGTATTTTGAGGAACAGAATAATATCTGTTCCTCTTTTTACTGGCAAAAATAATCTGCATAAAAAGTTATCTATCTTAAAGCTCACCTTAAACCTAATAAAAATAAAATATTAAATATTATATTATCTCCTCTCCTTTGGCGGTACACCTGTCTGCCAAAGGCAAGCATTACTCGTTTTTTTAAATTCTCTTTATAAGTTGCCAAAAGTTTAGCCTTTTTATAACATTCAACTATTTCCTCTTTATCTGCCCACTCGTTTCTTTTCTGCTCCATAAGACGTACAAGTTCCTCTGCCTGCATGGATATGTTGCTTTTACGCCCTCTAAACTTGCTTATTCGGCTGCTCAGTTCTGAAGCATAGCTGCTCTCAATTCCCATCACATTATTGCCATGCTGGCGGTATAAAATATATGAATCGGTATCATAAATGACTCTTCCAAAACAACTGGCTATAATATACATCCACCAATCATGCATAATACAATACTTTGGCATATAGTCAACCAAAATATCAAACATTGCCCTGTTTATAACCACAGTACATCCTGTCACAATATTTTCAATGAGGGCATTTGAAAATGCAGGTCTTATATTACGTTTAATCTCTTTTTTAATTGGATTAAGCTCATAATCTGCAAGCTGCGGCTTTCCACAATAAAGCTGAGGCAAATCACCTGCAAATGCATCCGTTGCCGCACTAAGCTTTTCTTTCTTCCAGTAATCGTCCTGGTCACAAAAGGCAATAAATCCAAACTCCCGCCCCTTTACATGCTCTATCAAATCAAAAAAACTGTCCTTTGCGCCTATATTTTCCCCTGCGTAAAAAGTAAAATTGTCATATTTTTCTCGGTATTCCTCAAGAATCTTAACAGTAGAATCCTTAGAACCGTCATCCCGCACCACAATATTTATATTGGCATAATCCTGAGCAAACAGTGAATCAAGCTGCTCCCTTAAATACCGCTCTGCATTATAGGTTGATAATAAAATTATAATTTTTTCTTTAATCATTTTCTTTACATTCCTTATACTAAAAAGTGATAAATTACAACTATTTTTGACAAAATACTACAATTTAAATTCTATTTTCAAAAATTGCAATAAAAAGGCTTGCATTTACATAAAAAGTGTGGTAGTATCAAACCATAGTTGATGTGGTTTTTAAAACTACGTGTTCAAATATCAAAAACCGCTGTATATAATTATTGTAACTAAAATATATATATATTGTTTCTACATATATTTTATCTCAATGGAAACAATAATACTACATTAATATCAACACTCAACAAGGAGGTTTTATTATGGCAACACTTACTTACAGAACTTATAATACCACAAAAATAGAAAGAAATTCCATTTTTAAAAAAATCAAGGAGCCCGGAAGCGCCATAACACATTTTATTGGCATGGTAGCAGCGCTATTTGCCGCTTATCCATTGCTTGATAAAGCACATACCAGAGAAGCTTCTCCCTTACACTTACTGGCGCTGACTACATTTATTGCAAGCATGATTCTTCTCTATGCCGCAAGCGCTTCCTATCACAGCTTTGACATTTCCAAAAATGCTAACCTGCTGCTTAAGAAATTTGACCATGCTATGATTTTTGTGCTTATTGCCGGATCATATACACCAATCTGCCTGATTGCCCTGCAGGGGAAAACAGGATATTCACTGTTAGCGCTTGTATGGAGTATTGCAATTTTAGGTATTATATTTAAAATGTGCTGGGTGACCTGTCCTCAGTGGCTGTCATCAGTGCTATATATTTCCCTCGGCTGGGCCTGTCTTTTTGCACTACCCGAGATTATTAAAGCACTGTCGCCTGCTGCTTTTGGCTGGCTGCTGGCAGGCGGAATTATATACACAATCGGTGGTATAATATATGCATTAAAGCTGCCTCTGTTTAACAGCCGCCATAAAAACTTTGGCACCCACGAGATTTTCCATTTGTTTGTTATGGGTGGCAGTCTGTGTCACTTCATTGTAATGTATAATCTTGCATAAAATATATCACCTAAAATTGCAGACTTCAAATTCCTAATTATCGTATCATGTTGTGTATTGATTGTAAAATATTTTATTACATAAGTTATATTTTATAATCACCACCATGAAGCAATTTTATAACATAAAAATAGGGGCTGACGATTAGCGAATAAACATTCGTAAAGCGTCACCCCTATTAATTATTTCTTATTGGTAAACAAATAAAACTACTAAAACTACTTCTTCATCTATGCAGGATTGGCAACAGCCAACTCCTCCACAATTTCCAAAGGAAGACTTACACATTCTGCAATTTCTTCAAGCGCCAGTTTCCCAAGCTTAATAAGCTTAACTGCCATCATCTTTTCTTTCTCCTGCACGATATTCTTAACAATATCCTGCGCCATGTCTTGTGCTATATCTTGTGCTATATCTTGCGCCATATCCTGTGCTATGTCTTGAGCTATATTCTGCGCCATGTCTTGCGCCATATCCTGCGCCATATCCTGCGCCATTTCTCGTGCCATACCTTGAGCCATTTCTGCCCCACATTTCTTTGCCAACATATCAAATTCTGGCTGGAAAAGTTTTATTAGTTCCTCCATATCCTTCTCCTCCTTCCATTCTGCAATCTTGCTTCTATTTGCCATAGTTACAACATGTATCACTGCATCCACCAATTCCTTAGCTTTATTAGATAACTTACCAGTTTTATCTAAAAAAAGCTGCATAGTATTCCGGTCTATATTATTAGTAAGCGAATGTAACCATACATGTTCTCTGACATCCAATTGCCTAGTTACAATTAACCAACTGTCAAATGAAACCGAACCAGTAATATGATAAAACCCTTTTTCTTCCAAAACCACATTGAATCCCAAATCAACAAGCTGCTTAATCAATTTAGAAGGATACCTAAAACTAATATATGTAACTGACACGTCTGACAATTCAATCCTGCCATTCAGACTCTCCTCCGATTTATAAAGAGCCGCATATGCCTGCGCTCTAAAAAAGCCATTAATATCTAAGGTCTTAACAGGTGATTTGTACTCAATAATATTATATTTGTTAAAATGCTTGGCTATAGGACTCTTAAATGCTATTTCTCCCTTTTTATTAATCAGCAGCAAATCTGTCTTTAGCGGTTGTTTACCAAGCAAAAATTCTGGAAAATACTCTAAATGCAGCTTATCCTCCAAAAGTTCCAGATACATTGCCGCATAGAATGCAGTATGCCAATAAACCGCCTTTTTTTTATTATCCGGCATAAAAACCTCCCATCTGCTAACCTAACTATCGCACCAGAAGGCTTCTATGTTTTACATAATTTTAGCATTCAACCCCCTTTCCCTCCAAGCACATTTATTATAGCATATATATTACAGCATTTCAATCTATTTACATTGGATTTTCTATCAAAAAAAGAGACGTGAATTTTTATTCAACCGCCTCGTTACATTCCTTAATAAATTTCTGCTGCTCCTTTGTAAGTCCAACCTGTAACAGCATTTTTTTATCTTTTTTTGTCAAATGCTTAATTGCCCACTCCCGTTTCATAGCCTCCTCCTTTGTAGCATACACCTCATAGTAGATAAGTTTAACCGGCAGCTTGGCTCTTGTGTATTTGCCGCCCTTGCCATGCTGGTGCGTAATTACTCTTTTTTTCAAATCATTTGTCCAACCACAGTAATAACTTCCATCTCTGCATTCTAATATATATGTATAATTATCCATTTTCTTCACCTGCTATGTGTATAATAATAAACTTATTATAACTATATCATAACTTCATTAAACTCCGCAACTAAAATGCTGTCTCATCTGTCATTATAAAAATAAGTCATCTTACATCTGATATATATGAAATCAAGATTGCGAAATTTGCACAGCAAATAATTTAACTCTAAAAAATATCCGCCGCATTTACGCATAAAATTTTATTAGTACGTGATGCGGCAGACTCTTTTATATAGATTCATTATTCGGTTATTACATTAATTACTGCAAATATGCTTCAGGATTTATATATTCACCATCCTTCTGCAATGCAAAATACAGATTAGCTCCCTCTTTACTAAACATATCAGTCGGCTTTGCTATAGTGGCAATTGCAGTTCCCTGTTCAATGGTCTCTCCCTCCGATACACACACATCCTTGAGTTGCCCATAAGTAACCTGATATCCATCACCCAAATCAACAGTTACCATTTTACCATACTCACTGTTCTCAGTAATTGAAGCCACTGTTCCTGCATAGGATGAATACACCGCTGTGCCCGACTTAGATTCAATCAGCATACCCGGATTACATTTATAGGCATCCAGTGTTTTATAGTACACTGTAGTGTCCATGCTATATGGCAAAATCACATTTCCCTGCACCGGCCAAGTCAGTGTAGATTTTTTAGAAAATACTGTTGCGCTTGTGGCAGTGGTTTCCTCTGATGATTCCTCAGAGGTAGTGCTTTCAGCCTCACTCTTTTCGCTGCCTGCGGCATCCCCACTGACATTTCCACCTAACATCGTTTCCTTTGTCTCATCCGCCATAGCGAGGTCAGCCTTCCCAATGGAATCTGTATCTGTGCTGTCGGCATCTGCCACCTGACCGTCACCGCCCGCTGTGGCAGCCTTTGACAAATCACTGTTACCTGCCTTATCAACATCTGCTCCCACAGAGGTAGCATCCTGCTCTCCACTTTCGCTGGCAAATGATTTATCATCCGAATTGAGATCCACATACTGTTCCCCCTGCGATAAATTCCGCCTTACTGTATACACCCCTACTAAAATAGCTAAAGCCGCAACTCCTGTAATTAATGCAGCATAATATCCATAATTAATTTTGTTATGGTTTCTACTCATATTCTATCACCCCTTTATGATAGAATAACCAAAATTATTTTTATTTATACGAAATATCAAAACTGATATTTAATTTTTATTTTATTTAATACTTTCTATTGTTATTCCTGTATAATAATGCTTTAAAATATCCTTATACCCTGCCCCTTGTCTTGCCATCTGGTTAGCCCCATATTGGCTTAAGCCAAGTCCATGCCCCTTCCCAAGGCTTACAATCCTGAGCTTTCCCTCCACATTTTCTGTATAAAAATAAAGAGAGGGAATATTAAACGCCTGTCTAAATTCCTCGCCGCTTATGGTATGGTTCCCCAATTTAACCTTTTTTACATACCCTGCTTCAGACTTTTCTGCAACCTCAATCTGCAACGAATACTGCTCGCTGGTAATGCCATAAATGGATTCTACACCTGTCTTAACTGCCTCACCTGATGAGTTTACCTCCGTTTGCACTGACGATTCTGTATTAACCTCGGTTTTTAAATTATTAAGCCCATTTAGGACATCCTGATACTCCAATACCGTAGTTGCCATGTAATCCTTTGATTCCACATCTGAACTTGAATCCACACTGACAAGGTATGGTATGTCCTGTCCATATACATCCATAGCGCTGGCAGTCTGTCCTATGCTGACCTGATGATATAGCGCATCTATATAATTCCCCTGATAAATCAGAAATTCGCCTGATGTTTCAGCAACAGCCCTTCTAATCTTTCCATAATGCTCCTGATATCTTGTTTCCCCTAAAAGTCCCCGCATCTCCTCCTCATTCTGATAACCCATTTTAAGGTCATCTGATTTTAAATTACTGCCTTGTGTTGCAAGTTTCCTTGCGTTTGTTCTTGCAACCACTGCCTGCGCCTTAAGCATTTCCTCCTCATAATCATAAGGAACCTCAGCAGCCAATACACCAATTAAATATTCTTCCAAATCTATTGTTTTTAATGTTCCACCATCCTCATATTCCACATATATTCCACTTTCCTTAATCTCCCCTGCGTCTTTATCATAACCGGTTAAAAGCATACTAAGTCCATAGGGAAGAAATAAAAGAAGCAATGTCATTCCTACGCCAATCACAATTTTTTCGCCCATGAAAAAAACCCCCTCGCAACAATATATGCGAGGGGAAAATAAAGTATTCTTTTTAAATAACATCCTTTGGCAATGACACCTTTACCTTAGAAAGCTTCCAAATCTCCTTAGCATACTCCTCAATTGTACGGTCAGAAGTAAACTTGCCACAGCTTGCTGTGTTAAGCATTGCTGATTTCGCCCATGCTTCCTCGTTCTTGTACCACTCATTAACACGCTTTTGTGCCTCGCAGTATGAATCAAAATCCTTTAAGATAAAGTATTGATCCTGATTGAGAAGTGCATCATACAGCTCTCTAAACAACTCAGTATCGTTGCCGGAATAAGTACCATCCACTAACTGGGTAAGCACTTTACGAACTGCCTGATTGTTATTGAAGATATCACGAGGATAGTAGCCACCCTCACGCTCATACTTCATAACATCATCAGCGCTCATACCAAAGATAATAGCATTCTCGATACCAACTTCTTCTACAATCTCAACATTAGCTCCATCCATTGTACCTAAGGTTAAAGCTCCATTTAACATGAACTTCATATTACCTGTACCGGAAGCCTCTTTAGAAGCAGTAGAAATCTGTTCTGATACATCAGCGGCTGCAAATAACAGCTCGGCATTTGATACGCGATAATTCTCAATAAATACAACCTTAATCTTTCCATCGATACTTTCATCGTTATTAATGACATCAGCCACATTATTAATAAGCTTAATAGTAAGCTTAGCACGTCTGTAGCCTGCCGCTGCCTTTGCCCCAAAGATATAGGTATGAGGAACAAACTCCATGCTTGGGTTAGCCTTTAATTCATTGTAAATATGCATTATATGCAAAATATTAAGTAACTGTCTCTTATACTCATGCAGCCTCTTTATCTGTACATCAAAAATGGAGCGCGGATTAACATCAATTCCATTATGCTCCTTTATATACTCTGCCAAACGCAGCTTGTTCTTATACTTAATCTGCATAAACTCCTGCTGGCATTTCTTATCATCAGCATAAACCTTAAGCTTCTTCATCTGGCTCAAATCAGTAATCCACTCATCACCAATCTTATCAGTTACCCAGTCAGCAAGCAACGGGTTACCATGCAATAAGAAACGTCTCTGTGTAATACCGTTTGTCTTGTTGTTGAACTTATCAGGATACATTTCATAGAAATCCTTAAGCTCACGCTTCTTTAAAATCTCTGTATGAAGCTGTGCCACGCCATTTACTGCATAAGAGCCGGCAATTGCAAGATGTGCCATTTTAACCTGTCCATCATATATAACAGACATTCTCTCAATTTTGCCCTGATCCCCGGGATATTTACTGCTAATCTCAGCTTGGAATCTTCTGTTAATCTCCTCAACAATCTGATAAATACGAGGAAGAAGTCTTGAAAATAACTCAATTGGCCATTTCTCCAATGCCTCTGCCATGATTGTATGATTGGTATAAGCACATGTATGAGTTGTAATCTCCCATGCTTCCTCCCAGCTTAAGCCCTCTTCATCCATTAAGATACGCATTAATTCTGCAACAGTAACTGTAGGATGTGTATCATTTAACTGGAATGCAACCTTCTTAGGTAAATCATGGATATCCTTGTTAGTTTCCTTAAACTTTAATATTGCTCTCTGAACGGAGGCAGATACAAAGAAATACTGCTGCTTTAGGCGGAGCTCCTTACCTGCATAATGGTTATCATTAGGATAAAGCACTTCGCAAATAGTCTTAGCAAGGTTCTGCTCCTCTACTGCCCTCTGGTATTCTCCCTTATCAAAGGAATCTAAGTTAAAGGTCTGGCAGGCTTCTGCATCCCAAATACGCAAGGTGTTAACAACATTGTTTCCATAACCTACAATCGGCATATCATATGGAATTGCCCGTATTGCCTGATAGTCTCTCTGAACAAACTTCATTCTTCCATCAGCGCCCTGCTCCGCATGTACATTACCACCAAATTTAACAATAACTGCATAATCGTCGCGTCTAATCTCAAATGGATTACCATCTCTCAGCCAGTCGTCCGGCTTCTCAATCTGATATCCATCATGAATCTCCTGACGAAACATACCGTAACGGTAACGGATTCCACAACCATAAGCAGGATAGCCCAAGGTTGCCAATGAATCCAGAAAACATGCTGCCAAACGTCCCAGTCCACCATTACCAAGCGCTGCATCCGGCTCTTGGTCTTCAATAGAATTTAAATCAAATCCCAACTCATCAAGAGCTTCCTTAATCTCCTTATAATATGTTAAGTTAATCATGTTATTACCTAAAGCACGTCCCATCAGAAATTCCATAGATAGATAATAAACAGTTTTTACATTCTTCTTCTCATATTCCTTATGTGTCTCAATCCAACGGTCAATGATATAATCCTTAACTGCCAGTGAAACTGCCTGATATACCTGCTGAGGTGTCGCCTCATCAATGGTCTTGCGGTACTGGCTCTTTACATTCTCCACAACCGCCTTTTTGAATGCTACTTTGTTGAAATTACTTTTCTTCATTTTGTGCACATCCACCCTTCTTGAAATATTTTAAATTATAATGCTTCTGTTTCAAACGAATGACGTTTGAACGTTAATTGTTAGACTGCTCTACGCCAATCGTTACTGTTTCGCCATTGATATTCCAGTCCTTTACAAAGCCCTTAGTTTCCCCCAGGATAATATTCTTTGCAAGTACGTCGCGTTTTATTACATCGGCATTTTTACTAATAATGTCAGCAATCTTTTCATTGTTATCGTTGTAAACGATAATCTTATCTGTTACCTCAAAATCAGCTTCCTTACGCATGTTCTGAATCTTACTTATTAATTCACGAACCAGCCCTTCTTCCAAAAGCTCCTCTGTAAGCTTCGTATCCAATACAACTGTTATTCCTCCATCGGACTCAGATTGGTAACCTTCCTGCTGTGTCATTTCAACAAGTAAATCTCCCTTTTCTAAATCCACTCTTCCGCTAGCCAACTCAAGGCTCAAGATTCCCTTGGCATCCAAATCTTTAATAGCAGTATTGCCATCAACTTCAGCCAACGCCTTCTTAATCTCTCCAAGCTGCTTTCCATATTTCGGTCCGACAGTCTTAAGCTGAGGCTTAAAATTATATGTTGTATACGAACTTACATCCTGCGTAAATTCTGCTGATTTGACATTTAACTCATCCTCAATAATCTCTATATAAAAATCAGATAACTGAGACTTAGCCGAAATATACATCTTTGAAATCGGCTGACGGTTCTTAATATTTGCACTGTTTCTGGCTGCCCTTCCAAGCACAACAATCTTAAGTACCTCTTCCATGTTTTCTTCCAACTCACCGTCAATCATGCTTTCATCTGCAACCGGATAATCGCACAAATGAATGCTTTCGGGAGCATTTTCGTCAAGATTTGCAACTAAATTCTGGTAAATATCCTCAGTCATAAACGGAATAAATGGCGCTGCCAGCTTAACAGTTGTTACCAGTGCAGTATAAAGCGTCATATAGGCATTAATCTTATCCTGCTCCATACCCTTTGCCCAGTAACGCTCTCTGCCACGCCTTACATACCAGTTACTCATATCATCCACAAATTCCTGAAGTACCCTTGCACTTTCTGGAATCCTGTAATTCTCCAAATGGTCGTCCACTTTCTTAATCAAGGTATTAAGCTTAGATAACAGCCACTTATCCATAACTGAAAGCTTGTCGTATTCCAGCTTATATTTTAATGGGTTAAACTGGTCAATCTCCGCATACAGCACATAAAATGCATATGTGTTCCAAAGCGTTCCCATAAACTTGCGCTGTCCTTCTGTAACCACCTTATCATGGAAGCGATTCGGCAGCCATGGCGCACTGTTAATATAGAAATACCAGCGTACTGCGTCCGCTCCATGCTTGCTAAGCGCCTCCATAGGATCTACCGCATTACCAGCAGATTTACTCATCTTTCTTCCATTCTCATCCTGAACATGTCCCAATACGATTACATTCTCATAAGGAGCTTTATTAAACAATAATGTCGACTCCGCCAGAAGTGAGTAAAACCAGCCTCTTGTCTGGTCAACCGCCTCGGAAATAAACTGTGCGGGAAACTGCTGTTCAAACAACTCCTTATTCTCAAATGGATAATGGTGCTGTGCAAATGGCATTGCACCGCTGTCAAACCAGCAGTCAATAACCTCCGGCACTCTGTGCATCGGCTTACCGCAATGCGGGCATGGTATGGTTACTTCATCTATATACGGTCTATGCAACTCAATCTCGGCTGCATCATCTCTTCCGCTTTTCTCAGCCAACTCCCTGCGGCTTCCAATAGACTCCATATGGCCGCATTCACATTCCCACACATTAAGAGGAGTTCCCCAATAACGGTTTCTTGAAATACCCCAGTCCTGTATATTCTCAAGCCAGTCTCCGAAACGTCCCTTGCCAATGGATTCCGGAATCCAATTTATTGTATTATTATTGCGAATCAGGTCGTCTCTAACCTCTGTCATCCTGACAAACCATGACTCTCTTGCATAATAGATTAACGGAGTATCACATCTCCAGCAGAACGGATAATCATGCTCAAATTTTGGAGCGGCAACCAAAAGCCCTCGCTTTTCCAAATCCATTAATATAGGCTTGTCCGCATCCTTCACAAACATACCGGCAAATTCTTTAGTTTCCGGCGACATATTACCCTTACTATCTACCAACTGTACAAATGGCAAATCATACTTTCTGCCGACATTTGCATCATCCTCACCAAATGCCGGAGCAATATGTACTATACCGGTACCATCAGTCATAGTAACATAATCATCACACGTAACATAAAATCCCTTTTTGTGCTGCTTCTCACATATATCCACTGCAAAATCAAACAGCGGCTCATATTCCTTATGCTCTAAATCGGCGCCCGCATATTCCTCTAATACTTCATATGCCGGCTTATCCTCCTTGGCAAGATTGCCAAGCACACTGTCAAGTAATGCAACTGCCATATAATATGTATAACCATCTGCTGCCTTTACTTTTGCATAGGACTCTTTGGGGTTGACGCAAAGAGCAACATTGCTGGGCAGCGTCCAAGGTGTGGTAGTCCATGCAAGAAAATATGCATCCTCCCCTACGACCTTAAAACGTGCAATAGCTGAACGTTCCTTAACTGCCTTATATCCCTGCGCCACTTCATGAGAAGAAAGCGGAGTTCCACAACGAGGACAATAAGGCACAATCTTAAAGCCTTTGTACAACAGTTTTTTGTCCCATATCTGTTTTAACGCCCACCATTCCGACTCAATAAAATCATCATCATATGTCACATAAGGGTTATCCATGTCAGCCCAGAAACCAACTACATCGGAGAACTCTTCCCACATACCTTTATACTTCCATACAGACTCCTTACATTTGTCAATAAATGGCGCTAATCCGTACTCTTCAATCTGTTCCTTGCCGTCCAATCCAAGAAGCTTTTCAACCTCAAGCTCTACTGGCAATCCATGAGTATCCCATCCTGCCTTCCTTGGCACCTTATACCCCTTCATGGTTCTGTAACGTGGAATCATATCCTTAATTACACGTGTTAAAACATGTCCAATATGAGGCTTGCCATTAGCTGTTGGCGGTCCGTCATAAAACATATAGGTAGGGCAGCCCTCCCTAAACTCAATACTCTTTTTAAAAATGTCGTGTTCTTTCCAGAACTCAGCAACCTTCCTTTCGCGTTCCACAAAATTCATGTTGGCCGAAACTTTATCATACATAAATGCTCCTCCTAGTATACTTGTGTTCTTAATATAGAACACATATACAATATAATACTATTGTTTTAATGTAAAATCAACTATTGCTTTGAAATTCGTGCATCATATTCATCATATGTAATTACAGCCGGATATTCATCCAATGTAATATGATTCTCTTTTATATAGGCGGCTGCCGCCTCGCCAACATAACGTATATGCCAAGGCTCATAAGCATATCCCGTCCTATCTGTAGCATTCTCCGGATATCGTATAATAAATCCATATTCCTCGCAATGCTCCCTTAACCAGATTCCCTCATCCGTTTCAGCAAATCTTGTATATAACTCATAATTCACATCACTGCATGAAACATCAATAGCAAGCCCCGTCTGGTGCTCGCTTTTACCCGGTTCAGCGCTGTAAACTGAAGCATACCTGTAGCCATTTCTATATATACTTCTATAATATATACTGCGCTGCACACTGTAAGAACGATATGCTGACACGCCAACAAGCTGCACCCCTGCCTCTTCACCTGCAGCAAATAATTTTTCCAATGCCTCTGCTGCTTCTGCTGTCATCTGCTTTCTATCAGGTGTAACATAATCTGCAAACTTAACATCAGGCTCAACCATATTCTCCGGTACATACCATTCCGGCACAGAATGCTCCTTGTTAACTAACAACACCTGAGGTGTCTTTTCCTTAACTGCCATAACCTCTCCTCCGGCAATATTACTCGCTACATTATCATAATATGCTTTTGAATAGGCAGTGTTTACTGATAAAAATAGCCCAATATGGCAAATAGCGGCTGCCACTAACACTGTTATAGCGCCAAAGAGCCATATATGCTTTTTTCTTTTCTTTTTAGCTTTGTAGTACTCCATAAATATCTCTTCTTTTCTATGTAAATAACAATTAGTAAAATATCGTTATAATGAAAATCTTCTATAATAATATATCACAATTTTTACCACATTTTCTTACAAATGTGTGAACTTTTCCTTAAATTTGCGTAACAAATATTTATACTTGTAATTCTCACATATTTTTCATATAATCAAATAGTGAGTTTTTCCCGAATTACGCTATTAATAAGTAAGAGCAGCGCACTTAACGGATACTTTTTTGCCGCTTATGTCCCTGCTCATAATTTGCAATTAATCGGCCTAAGACAGGCTAAAGCGAATTTATTACAAGGAGGTAACATTATGCGTAGTAAAGCAGTATCTGAAAGTACACTAAATGAACGTTTATCAGGTATTTTAGTACACCCGACTTCATTCCCAAGTCCATACGGAATTGGCGATTTAGGAAAGGGCGCAAGGGATTTTGTAGATTTCCTTGAAAAAGCAGGACAACGCCTTTGGCAGGTATTGCCCTTAGGCCCCACAGGCTTTGGCAATTCCCCATACCAGTCCTATTCCTCATTTGCAGGACAGCCGCTTATTATCAGTCCGGACGAACTTATTGAAGACGGACTTTTAACAAAGGAGGATGTAAAGGATATTCCCAAATGGGAAAACCCTCTAAGAGTAGACTTTGATGCAGTAGCAGAATATAAAAACAAACTTTTTTTGACTGCATTTGATAATTTCAATAAAAATGCATCAACTGAGCTAAAAAAGAAATATAATGCATTTGTTAAAAAACACGAATGGGTGAAAGACTACTCCCTGTTTATGGCATGTAAGCTGTACCATGAAGGACGGGCATGGCAGGAGTGGGATAAAGAGATTGCCCACCCCACAGACCAAGCCAAAGAAAAATGGACTAAAAAGCTAAAGAAGGATGTGGACTACTACCGTTTTATACAGTTCATTTTCTTTAAACAATGGTATGCCCTTAAAGAGTATGCCAACGATAAAAATATTGAAATTATTGGCGATATTCCCATTTTTGTTTCCTCTGACAGTTGTGATGTATGGGCTTACCCTAAACTGTTCCAGTTGGATTCCAAGGGTTTCCCTACTTCTGTTGCTGGAGTACCGCCAGATTATTTCTCTGCCACCGGACAGCTTTGGGGCAACCCTCTTTATGACTGGAATGAGCATAAAAAAACTGGATATGCTTGGTGGATTGAGCGTGTTAAAACACAGCTTACAGTTACCGATTATCTGCGGATTGACCATTTCAGAGGTTTTGAATCATATTGGTCTGTAAAAGCCACCGAGGAAACTGCAATTAATGGAAAATGGGTAAAGGGGCCGGGCGCCGACCTGTTCTCTGCTATTGAAAAAGCACTTGGCGATGATCTTCCAATTATCGCTGAGGATCTTGGAATTATAACTCCTGAGGTAGAGGCTTTAAGAGACCAGTTTAATTTCCCGGGTATGAAGGTGCTTCAGTTTGCATTTGACTCTATCAATGAAAATTCATTTTTGCCACATTATTATCCATACAACTGTATTTGCTACAGCGGTACTCACGACAATGATACCACAAAAGGCTGGTATAAGACTGCAAATGAATTAAGCAAGGATAAGGTACGTCGTTACATGGGCTGCGATGGCAACAATGTAAGCTGGGATTTTCTTGCTACTGCTTGGAAAAGCGTAGCTAGAATGGCTATTGTGCCTCTCCAAGATGTTATGCGAATGGATACCGATGCCAGAATGAATCTTCCGGGAACTACAGAGGGCAACTGGATTTGGCGTTACAGCAATGAGCAGCTCAAGGAAGACGACGCCAAAAATCTTCGTCTGACTACTGAGCTTTATGGAAGAATTTAGTACATATTACTATTAGCAAAAGGAGTGTGTTATGAGATTATTTTGTGTTGGTATTTATCTGGTATTATTCTTTTTTACCGGGCTGTTTATGAATATACGCGTTAAAGCTGCCATGAAAAAGGACAAAAAATATGGGTATAAGGTCGGCAACAAAATTATTCGCAGCGCATTTTCACAGGTATTGTTTATATGCGGAGTTAAGCGTGTTGTAAAGGGTATGGAAAACATTCCCGACTGCTCTGCCCTATATGTTGGAAATCATCGAAGCTATTTTGATATTTTGACAACCCATGTGACAGTCAACCGTCCCTTGGGTTTTGTAGCAAAGTCGGAAATGACAAATATTCCTTTTCTTTCAACATGGATGCATAATATCGGATGTCTGTTTTTAGACCGCCATGATAACAAAAAAGCATTAAAAACTATTTTAGAGGGTGTGAAAATGCTTAAAGAGGATTATGTAAGCCTTGAGATTTACCCTGAAGGTACAAGAGGACACAGTGAAGAAATGGCTCCATTTAAAAAGGGAAGCTTTAAAATGGCTGAAAAGGCTAAAGTTCCCATTGTTCCTGTGGCAATAATAAACTCTGACAACGTATTTGAGAACAATCCGGCATTTCGGAAAATCCGTAGTAAAAAGGTATATCTGAATTTTGGAAAGCCAATTGATATTGAACAGCTATCAGATGAAGAAAAGAAGCATATTGATTCTTATGTACAAAATATTATAGCAGGTCTGATTAATGAGCTTAAAGAAGAATACATGAAAGCTTAAGATTTTCATTGTATTACGCAAAGAAAAATGCTAGAATATTATGGTACAATTTAGTAATTAAGCAGGAGGTACAATAATGTCAGGTTGGATTATTGCCATTATAGTATTAGTAGTTATCGTTGGTATATGGGTGGGGCTGTATTTTTTTGGAAAAAAAATGCAGAAGAAACAGGAAGCCCAGCAGGAACAGATGAGGGCGTCTGCACAACCGGCTTCTTTATTGGTAATTGATAAAAAGCGTATGAAGGTAAAGGATGCCAATTTACCAAAGATTGTTATGGAGCAGGTTCCAAAACATCTTCGCAACTCCAAAATGCCTATAGTAAAGGCAAAGATTGGACCACAGGTTATGTCATTAATATGTGACGATCAGATTTTTGAAGATATCCCCGTAAAAAGGGAAGTAAAAGCCATGATTAGCGGAATCTATATCGTAAGTGTAAAGAATATAAGAAAAAATAATGCAGGCACTGAGGAAAAGAAAAAGCCCAGCCTGCGTTACAGACTTTTAAAGAAACAAAAACAGCTTCAATCCGAGCTTGAAGCTGAGAAGTCTTCCCCAAAAAAGCAAAAACATAAATAATCTCTAAAATGCCGGATTACCTTTTATATAACAGATAATCCGGCATTTGTATTATGATTCTTCTTCTGAACGTTCTGCCACAGTAACAGTCACACCGCAGCTTGATACGTATTGCTCATTCATATAAAGCTGATAATAAATACGAATCTCCAAGCTGTTCTCATTCTCCTTGACAATAACCTGTGAGGTGTGAGTCTGTATCATCATTCCAAAACCATCTGCATCATAATAAGAAACAAAATCCTTTCCTCTTTCAAAATGCATACGGGCTATAACGGAACCGGTTTTCTTCAGCTCTACAACCTCTCCCTTTATTTTCATAGTATTGTTTATGATACTGTTATTGTTCTCATCATATTGCTGGTATCTTATATAATGCGTACCGTTCTTCATATAATACTCTCCTGGCACAAGCACTGTGACGGGTTCCTCTGACACCTCTTTTTGAATACCTGAAATAGCAATCAACACTTCCTTCTTCATAGCTATTACCTGTCCTTTTAGTTAATCCATTTAAGACTTTTGACCGCACCATACCCTTTTAACAAAATAGTATACTAACCAAGCGCCTCCATAATCTCTTTTGCCACATTGGCTTTGTTCATGGTATATATGTGCAGATTCTTAACCCCATGCTCCCTTAAATCACGAATCTGTGTAATTGCATAATCAACCCCTGCCTTATAAAAGCTTTCGTTGTCTGTTTTATATTTTTCCACCCATTCTAAAAACTCATCGGGAAAATAGGCATTCGACAGCTCTTTACTACGCTCCACCTGCTTATAGTTAGTCATAGGCATAATTCCGGCAAGTATTGGAACATTAACTCCAACCTTATTAAGCTTTTCCACATAAGAATAGTATAAATCATTCTTAAAAAACATCTGTGTAGTTAAAAATTCGCAGCCTGCTTCAACCTTTTCCTTAATATGCTCTATATCTTCGCTAAGGCTGCCACACTCAGGATGCCCCTCCGGATAGCAGGCGCCGCCTATACAAAAATCAGCAATGGACATTATTTCTTTTACCAAATCCTTTGCATAATGATAATCCAAATGTGAAATATCCATTCCGTCTACTAAATCTCCCCGAAGGGCAAGAATATTTTCGATGCCGAGAGATTTTATGGAACGCACCTGCTCCCTTACCATATCCCTGGTAGATGTCACGCATGACAAATGCGCCATTGAAACCACATCATAGTTCTCCTGAACTTCCTTGGCAAGCTTAGCAGTATACATACTCGTTCCTCCGCCAGCGCCATATGTAACGCTTATGAAATCAGGCTTAAGTCTTGCCACCTCCATAACACTGTTCTTTACTGTCTCATAATTCTTTGTAGTCTTAGGTGGAAATACCTCAAAAGACAATGTATTTTCATTACTTTTTAGTATATCGCTGATTCTCATAACATTTATCCTCTCTGTAGCTAATTCTTTTTAATGACAGCCGCCATCATGCAGCAATCTTAGAAATTCTTCTATCTTACTTCTCTGCGGTATGCAAGCTCTATAAGCTCATCAATAAGCTTAGGCAACTCATACCCCATATCATCCCACAGCATTGGGTACATGCTGATGGAAGTAAATCCCGGCAGTGTATTAAGCTCATTGAATACCACTCGGTTCGTATCCTTCTCCAAAAAGAAATCCACCCGGGCAAGACCAAAACCATCAACCGCACGAAAGATTTCTTTTGCATTTTTGCGTATTTCCTCCTCCTTGCCTTCAGGAAGTTCAGGCCTTACAACCGTTTTAGAAACATCACTATTATACTTAGCATCATAATCGTAAAATGCACAATTTGCATCTGCCAATATCTCTCCCACGCATGATGAATGAATATCATCCGTTGTGCCTAAAACACCGCATTCGAGCTCCCTGCCAACAATTGTTTCTTCAACTAAAATCTTCTTATCATGCTTCTCTGCCAATTCCAATGCAGCAACCAGTTGTCCGCGGTCATTCGCCTTACTTACCCCCTTTGAGGAGCCCGCCTGTGAAGGCTTTACAAATACAGGATAGGGAAGCTTACTCTCCACTCTTTCAATAACACTATCCATATCCTTCTTCATTTGGCTGCTCCTAACCTCCACATACCTTGCCTGATCAACCTTTAAACGATCCACGATAATCTTAGTGTACAATTTATCCATTGAAACTGCACTGGCAAGCACTCCACAACCTACATAAGGAATTCCTGAAAGCTCAAATAATCCCTGAATCGTTCCATCCTCCCCGTACAAGCCATGCAAAACAGGGAATACAACATCAATTCCGAAGGACTCATATGTACCGTTTGATGACAACACAAGAATCTCCTTCTTTGTCGCATCCGGAGAAAATACAGCAGTCCGCCTACTCTTTACCCAGCTTCCATTCTCCACTGACTCTCTCTTATCAACTAAAAGCCATTTACCTTCTTTTGTAATTCCAATCAATACCTGTTCGTATTTCTTTGAGTCCATGTTTTTCATTACTGTACATGCCGAGATACAGGAGACTTCATGCTCAGAAGACTGTCCTCCAAAAATAATCGCTACTTTCATACCCATTCAGGCTGCCTCACTTTCCTAAATTTTCAAGACTCGCTTGCGAGTCTTGGCTTAAGATTCGGATCTGCTTTAGCAGACGCTTTCCTGTCCGAATCTCTGTGCATCCTAGCGGAGCGTATATCAGATGTGGGAGATTGAAGCTCGCCACTGATACAAATTTGTTACTCGCCGCCTATAAATGCGGGAGTTATCTCATATCTGATATACTTACGGCAATTTTAAACCCACTGCACTAGTATATGAAAATAACTGTAAAATGTCAACTTTTCTTCTGGTATTTTTATGCCTTTACATTATCCCACCACTCCTTAATAGTATCTATTAACTTGCTGTGAAACTCCACATCCTCGTTTTCATCATAAAGCAATTGTTCATAATCCTCCTCAGAAAGTAAAGACTTTAGCTCCTCCTTTGACTCCTCAGGAACCACACCCATAGAAGGCTCGTAAAAGCACAGGGAAGGATATAGCATACACCACCAATTATGCCCTTTAGCTTCTCCCAAATCGATACGAAATGCATCATATACTCCTGCCGGAAATGTCATGTCGCCATATTTTTTTACTGGAAATTCCTCTCGGGTAAAGTAAGCCTTTACCCCATAGGAAAATCCCTCAGCCTTCAATGTATTTTCAGCCTTATCTACAATCCCCTGCATATTATTATGGATTATCTCTATAGTATTTTCCTTTGTAGCTTCTAAGCCTTCCATATCCTGCTGCAATTCACTTAATACCGCTTCCTTCACTTTCATCTTAACCTCCTGATCCTCCTTTGAATCACTGTTAGCCCTGCAATGAAAACGTAAAACCGAATCCTCAACTGCCAAATCAGGAATGTTTACTGTCAATTGCATTTTCAAAATCGGAATAAGCACCATTGCACTTGCTACCACAACTATCAACAGCACTAAAAGTAAAAATGATAGAATATGACGCTCAGATACCCCATAATTGCGCATGTTATTATTATTGCTCATAATATTACCCCTCTTTACTATTTATTTAAAACAACTATTGCCATAAATAAGAGGTTCTAAACAATGCAATTACAATTTTTTCAGTTTATTACTCTAACTTTATCGGCTTCATTTGCGCAAGTTTATTCTTCGGCGTTACGGATGCGGTCAAAATCTCATCTTCCTTTTTATCATAGTAGTTTAGTAATGCAACCCGATCCTGCCATTTGTTCATATTGTTTGCAACTAAATCCTCAATATATTCTCCCAGAGTTTTCTTTTTTTCCGGACTGTTTTCCATACTCCACAACGCAAAATAATCAGTTCCATAAAGACTGGTAGTTACAGGAATCTCGGGCTGTTTCTTAAGATTCTCCAATACATTTTTAAAATCCTCTTCATTTTGAAATGTTTGCTTACCTATAAGAATCGC
>CANQSN010000005.1 GCA_947626505.1 uncultured Lachnospiraceae bacterium | reverse complement strand
CGGTTATGATTGTCGTAGCTGTTTTAGTGAAGGTTACATCGCCGGGCCCCGTTATTTTCAGTCAGGTTCGCGTTGGACTTCACAATAAGGAATTTAAAATGTATAAGTTTCGCTCAATGTGCGTTCAAAATGCGAAAAAGGAATCAAAGGCGTGGACTACCAGCGACGATCCTCGTGTGACAAGAATCGGAAGGATTATAAGAAAGACCAGCATTGATGAGCTTCCTCAGTTTTTTAATGTACTAAAGGGAGATATGAGCTTAGTGGGGCCTCGTCCTGAGCGTCCTTACTTTGTAGAGAAATTTAAAGAAGAGATTCCAAAGTACATGATTAAACATCAGGTTCGCCCGGGAATTACAGGCTGGGCACAGGTAAATGGCTTTCGAGGAGATACATCAATCAAGCTGAGAATTGAGCATGATATCTATTATATTGAAAACTGGACCTTTGGACTGGACATCAAGATTTTATTTTTAACCCTGTTTAAAGGCTTTGTAAATGAAAATGCATATTAAAAATAAGGAGGCAATATTTTATGTGTGGTATTGTAGGTTATGTAGGAAAACAGCAGGCGGCTCCGATTCTTCTTGACGGATTGGCTAAGCTTGAGTATCGGGGATATGATTCTGCCGGAATTGCAGTCTATAATGAAAAGGAAAATAAAATTGATATTGTAAAGGCAAAGGGACGCCTTCAGGCTTTGCGGGATTTGACAGGAGATGGGCAGAGCGTTCAGGGGAACATAGGAATAGGCCATACAAGGTGGGCGACGCATGGAGAGCCAAGCGTAGTGAATTCACACCCGCATTTTAATAAGGATAAGTCAATATCCATTGTTCACAATGGGATTATTGAAAATTACCAGCCATTAAAAGAGAAGATGCAGAGCCGCGGATTGGAATTTATTTCCCAGACTGACACTGAAGTGGTAGTGCATATGTTAGAGCATTATTATAGCGGAGATCCGATTTCTGCTATTATTAAGGTAATGCATCGTGTGAAGGGTTCATATGCTCTTGGTATTATGTTTAAGGAGCATCCCGGAGAGTTATATGCAGTACGCAAGGACAGTCCTTTAATTGTGGGCACATCAGCAGAAGGCAACTTTATTGCCTCAGATGTACCGGCTATTTTAAAACATACAAGAGACGTTTATTTTATCGATAATCTGGAGATTGCTAAGATTACAGAAAATTCTATCGAATTTTTCAATGAGGATCGCGAGCCGATTGAAAAGGAAATGACTACAGTAAAGTGGGATATTGAAGCAGCGGAAAAAGGCGGTTATGAGCATTTTATGCTTAAGGAAATCTATGAGCAGCCGAAGGTAGTAGCAGACACTATAACTCCTCGTATTGATAATGGCAAAATTGTATTAAATGAGCTTAATATGTCCGACGAGGAGATTAAGGGAATAAATAGGATTTATATTATTGGCTGCGGTTCGGCATATCATGTTGGGCTGTCTGCAAAATATATGATAGAAGAGACTGTCCGTATTCCTGTAGATGTTGACCTTGCCTCGGAATTCCGTTATAGAAATCCTATTATGGATTCCAACTCACTTGCAATCATTATAAGCCAATCCGGAGAGACTGCGGATTCACTGGCTGCCTTAAGGGAAATTAAGAGTCGTGGAATAAAGGTTTTAGGAATAGTTAATGTGGTGGGAAGCTCTATTGCCAGAGAGGCGGATAATGTCCTTTACACTTGGGCGGGGCCGGAGATTGCAGTTGCTACCACGAAGGCATACAGCACTCAGTTAGTAGCATGTTATATGCTTGGCATTCATTTTGCAAAGGTACGCGGACAGATTGACGATACGCAATATGACGAAATGGTCAATGAGCTTAATGCGCTTCCGAATAAGATTCAGAGGATACTTGGAGACAAGGAGAGAATACAGTGGTTTGCCAGCAAATATAGCGCTGCAAAGGATGTGTTTTTTATTGGGCGCGGTCAGGATTATGCTACTTCAATGGAGGGTTCGCTTAAGTTAAAAGAAATTTCATATATTCATTCAGAAGCTTATGCTGCCGGAGAATTAAAGCATGGCTCAATCTCGCTTATTGAGGACGGTACGCTGTCTGTCGCATTGGCAACCCAGCCGGCTTTGTATGAGAAAATGATAAGTAATATTGTTGAGGTCAGAAGTCGGGGCTCATATGTGTTTGCCCTTACAACTGAAGGTAATTACAATATGGAAGATACTTCTGATTTTACAGTGTATGTACCAAAAACATTGCCATGTTTCAGTACGTCATTGGCGGTTATTCCGTTACAGTTATTTGGATATTATGTAGCGCTTGCTAAGGGATGCGATGTAGATAAACCGCGTAATCTTGCAAAGAGTGTTACAGTGGAGTAATTTAAGACTTGCTTTAAAGTCTTCTCCCATCTGATAAAAACCGGAACAAGGAATTAATGTGGTCCGCAATTTTTAGATTGTAAATAATGCTCTTGGGACCACATTATTTTTGCTCCGGTTTTGCTTTTATTTTGTAAGAATATTAAGAATCTGGTTGCTGCGTTCTACAAAGGCAGTCATTGCATCTGCTGACAGCGGATGATTGCTGAGGCTTGCAAGATCATATAATTGCTTGCATATTATTTCAGTATTTTCACCCTCCTTGTTATCAACCACATACTGTACAAGATTGTTGTTGGCGTTCAGGATAAGGGTTTCGCCCGGGCCGCCAAACATTGAGGGGTCCATTGCGCCCATGCCGGCCATTCCGTAAGCTTTCATCATCTCCTGCATACGGCGCGTTTCTTCAGATACAGTAAGCATGGAGGAAATGGCAGGATTCTTTAATTTTTCAACCTTAATCTCAAGCTTGTCATTATTAAGAACCTTTTTGAAGGTTTCAGTCAGGCTTTCAGTGATATCCTTAAGCTCATCTTCGGAAACTTCCTCCTTAAAGTTATCAATATCCGCATCAATACGAAGGAATTTTACATTGCTGTTTTTCTGCTCTAAATGCGTGATAAACGGATTGTCAATGTTGTGTGTCAACAGTACTGCATCCATACCCTCTTCCTTGAACATTTTAATGTAGGAAGCCTGCTCCTGTTCGTCAGTAATGTAAAATACTTTATTCTCGTATTTTTCTTTGCCGGCATCTAAATATTCAGGGAGCGTTAAGTATTTTCCTTCAATATTTTTGAACAAAATATAATCGGTCATTTTTTCATTAAATTTGTCGTCCTTTAAACAGCCGAATTTGATAAATGGAGACAAATCGTCCCAATATTTCTCATATGACTCTTTTTCAGTTTTGCACATTCCGGCCAGCTTATCAGCAACCTTTTTAGTAATATAATCACTGATTTTTCTAACAAAACCGTCGTTTTGCAAAGCGCTTCTTGACACATTAAGAGGAAGGTCGGGACAGTCGATAACTCCCTTTAAAAGCATTAAAAACTCAGGGATAACCTCTTTAATATTGTCGGCAATAAACACCTGATTGTTGTATAGCTTAATCATACCCTCTAAGGTATCGTACTCGTTGTTAAGCTTCGGGAAATACAGTATACCTTTAAGGTTAAACGGATAGTCCATATTCAAATGAATCCAAAACAGAGGCTCCTTGAAATCGTGGAACACCTTTCTATAGAAGTCCTTGTAATCCTCCTCGCTGCAGTCATTTGGATGCTTTGTCCATAATGGTACAGGTTCGTTGATTGGTTTAGGCGCTTCCTTTTTAGGCTTTTTATCACTATCATCATTTTTGGAAGCTTCGCTGCCTTCAGCCTCTTCTTCAGTTTGCTCCTCCTCTGCATCAATAATGTCGTCGTCTTCGTCTGTGTCCAATACTTCGTCGGCGTTGGTAAAATAGATTTCCACCGGCATAAATGAGCAGTATTTGTCCAATACCTCCTTTATACGGTATTCATTTGCAAATTCTACGCTGTCCTCGTTGAGATACAATGTTATAACTGTTCCGCGTGTTTCCTGATTGCCCTGCTCCATTGAATATTCTGTTCCGCCTTCACATTCCCAGTGAACCGGTGTTGAATTCTCCTTGAAGGAAAGAGTATCGATAGTTACCTTGTCAGCTACCATAAACGCAGAGTAAAAGCCAAGACCGAAATGACCTATAATCTGTTCTTCATTTGTTTTGTCTTTGTATTTGGCAAGGAAATCAGCAGCTCCTGAAAATGCAATCTGATTAATATATTCATCAACCTCATCCATTGTCATTCCAAGACCATTGTCAATAAATTGCAGAGTTTTGTCCTTGGAGCTGGCAATTACGTCAATTCTGTACTTTTCATTATCGTCGGGAGTAAACTCGCCCATAATGTCAAGCTTTTTCAGCTTAGTTATAGCGTCGCAGCCATTACTGACCAGTTCGCGCACAAAAATATCGTGGTCGGAATACAACCATTTCTTAATAATAGGGAAGATATTTTCACTGTTAATTGATAAGCTTCCCTGTTTTGATTTAGCTTTTGCCATGATAGATACATCTCCTTACTATTTAACAAAATTTAGTATAATAGTATCTTACCTATCTTTTGTTGTAATGTCAAGAGAAAATTAGCACTCAATTAAAAAGAGTGCTAACAATGCTTCGGAAATAAGAATACTGAGTGAATTTTTAATGGTAAGATTAATTCATCTGTGTTATGATTGTTAGAGAAATCATAGGATGGAAAGGAATCTTACAATGAAAGATTACATGAAGGCAATTGTTGCAATAAATGAAATTAAAAAGGCGGTCATTGGGAAGGAGGAGTGCATTGTCAAGACAATGTGCGCGCTGCTTGCCGGTGGACATGTTCTGATTGAGGATATTCCGGGAGTTGGAAAGACTACTATGGCAATGGCGTTTGCTAAAGCAATGCAGCTTGAGAGTAAGAGGATGCAGTTTACACCGGACGTTATGCCATCAGATATTGTTGGATTTAAGCTTTATAAGCAGGATACAGGGACGTTTGAGTATCAGCCCGGAGCTGCCATGTGCAATCTGTTTTTAGCGGATGAGATTAACCGTACTTCGCCCAAAACCCAGTCCGCGCTGCTAGAGGTAATGGAGGAGGGGAGGCTTACCGTTGAGGGAGAGGTATATGAACTGCCAAAGCCATTTTTTACCATAGCTACGGACAATCCGTATGGAAGCGCCGGAACGCAGAGACTGCCTGAATCGCAACTGGACAGGTTCCTCATTTGCATTACTATGGGATATCCTACAATGCAGGAGGAGCTTGATATCGTGCGGGGCAAATGCAATACTATTCCTGTGGAGGATGTGGTTCCGCAGGTGAGCAGGGAGGATATTTTACAGATGCAGCTTCAAGCTAAAAATATACATGTAGATGATAAAATATATGATTACATTGGAAGGCTTGTTACAGAAACAAGGCAGAGTCAGGAGATTTCACTGGGATTGAGTCCGAGGGGGACTATTGCGCTTGCGCGTATGGCACAGGGAATGGCGTACTTAAGCGGACGCTCCTATGTAGTTCCGGAGGATGTTAAGAAGATATTTGCCGATGTGTCGGCACATAGGCTTAGGCTTGCCGCAAACGGAAAAGATACTACAGAGACAAGAAGGCAGATTTGTGAAAATATTATCAGTCGGGTGGCAATGCCGGAGATTTTAAGATAGGAGCAGCTATGAGATTAGTGAAGATACTTATTATTGGCGTATCAATCGGAATTTTATATTATACAGCCCTCATCTATAACAGCTCGGCTCTTTTGCTGCTTGTTTTGTTTTTGATAGCGGGACCGGTTTCGGAATTTGTGCTTTTATGTATCCAAAGAAGAAAAATAGACGTTAAAGTCAGCCTGTATTCGGAAGCTGTTACAAAATATCAGGATATGAAGCTGCTGATTTCGGTTAATAACCGTTCGTCTTTTCCAATACTTAAGCTTGCATTTTTTCTGGAACAGAAGGGCGGACGCCATTTGCAGCAGCGCAAGATAGAGCTTATGCTTGACTCGGCGGGAGAAAAGGTCCATACTGCGGCGTTTCCGACAGAGTATTGTGGAATTTATAAGCTTAGGCTGCAGGAATTAAGGTTGTACGACTGGTTTGGACTGCTATATTTAAAAGTGCCGGTTTCATTTAATGATACTAACGCTATAGTTTACCCTGAAATACAAAAAACAGAGCTTCCGTCGATTTATCCCGCTGCCGGCGAGGAGTTGGAGGAAGAAAATGACGAACTGTATTATGGCAATTACAAAGACCAGTTTGTAGGAGTCAGGGACTATGAGCCGGGAGATGCTTTGAAGCAGATTTATTGGAAAACGACAGCTCGTACCGGTAAACTCGCTGTTAAGGAGTATGCAGAAAATCTTTCGATACAGTGCGTTGTTATATTTGACTCCATAGGGGCTGCGGGAAAAACAGACGATATGAGAGAGCAGATGTATGAGAGGATGGCGGGAATGATGGCGGCATTGCTTGAAAAGAGATACTGCCATTATATTGCATTTCCCATAAGCGATTCAAAGGCTTCTGAAGAGTACGGGTGGCAGAGAGTAATGGTTTCGGAAGAAAAGGATATTTACATAGCGTTAAGTAAAGTTTATGAGAGCATAGAGGCTTGGAGGGATGAGAAGCTTCCTGATGTTTGGAATAAGGACACCGTTAAAGGGCGGGGAAAGAAAGCTGACGGTATGGGGATAAGAAAAGAGCTGGCTTTTTATTACAGTAATTGTTTTGAAAATGTATCTTTAGAATCTATTTTATTTGTTTGATAGCTTGTGAAGGAGAAGGTATGCTGGAGGGTAGTCTTGTAGTAATTATATTGACTGCAATTACACATATGTTTTTAGAGGGAATTAACTGTTCATTTTCCCTCATGCTGCTATTGCCGCTGTTTCTTGGTATAGGGGCTGTTTTTTTATTGCTGTTTCATGTGGATATTGACGAGTCGGAGAAAAAGCTTTTGTGGTACGTGATGACAGCTATTTTGGCAATTATGCTGTACAAGCTTTTATGGCTTGGCGTAAAAACAATTGCAAACTGTATTCTTCTATCGGCTAATTCATATTACAGCACGTCATTTAAAACATTTAAGCAGGAACTAGAAGGAAACTATTCTGTGGTTTTTATGGCGTTTGCGGCTGCTGCCCTGATACCGGCTTTGATATTTTCAGAGAATAAAAAAACGGAATTTTTTACGCTTTTGGAGTTGTGCGTATTTTCTGTGTGCGCGGCGTTGCTGGTGGGAAACGCACCTAATACCTTTGATACTATGGCGATGGTTTTATGCTTAAGCATTTACTATATTTTGTATGTGAAAGGCGCTTATGGCAGGATAAAAATGTACGACAGGGGGATTATAATTACATCTGTTGCGGTTGTTGTTTTAGTCCTTGTATTAGCGGCTTCTCTTGGAAAAGGTATATTTCTGCCGGACCATGAAGGGGCGCTGTCATTTCAGAGAAATCTGGAAAATGAGATGGGACTGTTTTCTGACGGCGGTTATACTGACGGTAGTTTAAGCAACAAGAAGCCCGATAAAAAACATAAGGAGATGTTAGAGATATTAACAAGCCGGCCGCCCTATGGTTACATGTATTTGAGGGGTTTTGTAGGACAGGAGTATCAGGGTAATAACTGGTACGAAATTAAGGATAAAGATTTTTATAAAGCGATGAAAAAAGTTGGACTTGACGAGGGTGAATTGTCAAGAATGTTTAACAGCCAAGCGCATAACCAGCTTTTTGTTTTTCAGCCGGATGCGCAGATGAATGTTACTATTCAGTATACAAACGTGAGCGATAAATATAGCTATGCGCCCTATTATACAGACTATTCTGATACGGAGGACAGTATGAAGGAAAATGGCGACGGAAGCTTTTTGCGAAAGCGCCGGTCCGGTCAGTTTAGGAGTATGTCCCCAACCAGTTTATTTTCATTTGGCGCTGATAAGGACAATGCAAATGAAGCTGGCGTTCCCGCATTTGTTTCATATAAAGGAAACGAGAAGGAGATTAGGCAGTGGAAGCGGCTTAAAGATGATTACAAAGAATACAGGAGTGAAAAATATCTTGATATAGATGAACCGCTTAAGGAAGAACTGTTGGAATTTATGGGAGGGCGGCCTTTTGAGGATGGTGAGCAGCTTTTAGAAAGGGTTTTTAATAAATCTTATCGGGAAATAAACGAGTACGATATTGTTAATTTTGTAAAGGACTGTCTTCACGAGAGCTGCACATATAGTTTAGAGCTTAATTCTCTGGGAATTGGCGAGGATTTTGTAGAGCATTTTTTGTTTAAGGAAAAAGAGGGTTACTGCTGCCATTTTGCCACTGCTGCAACTCTTATGTTTCGAGCATTGGGAGTTCCTGCCAGATATGCTACAGGCTATATTGTAAGAGACGACGAATTTAAACATTCATATAAGGGTATGTATAACGGGCAGTATAAGGCCAGCGTGACAGATGATGCGGCTCATGCATGGACGGAGATATATTATGAAGACTTTGGCTGGATACCGATTGAGGTTACTCCCGGCTATAATTACAGCGAGCCTGTCGAGCAGGCTTTGTATGCTTATCAGGACGCAGAAGATGCTTTGGCGCAGAATGATGAGGAAAGTATTGAAGAACAGGAAAATGAAGATATTAAAGACCAGCAAAGTACCACTATGTCTTTGCCGCAGGATAACACAGAATTAAATAAGAAGGATACGGGCAGCGGTAAGGCTAAAACAACAGAAAATGCTTTGGCAGCCCTTAATGCGCTTATAAAGGTATTAGCCGCAGTGTTTATAGCGGCGCTTATATTTATCCTGCTTCAATTATATAAGAGATATTTGGACATTAAAAGGCATCAGGCAAATGCAAAGGCGGCGATTGAGGCTGTAAAAAAACAGTTAATAAGAAGAATGAGAATATATGAAAGAAAGGGCGCAGAGGAAAATGAAAAAGAGTATTTAATACGGGGAGCCATAGCTGTTTTGGAAAAACGAAAACGCAGTGTATTGTCAGAGTCTGAGAAGACGGAGTTATATGATATGGCAGAACAGTTTTACAGAGTATTGGAGAAGTCTGCTTACAGCAACGAGCTAATTAGTGAAGAGGATGCCCGCCTTGCGAATAAGCTTTATGACAGAATCTTCAAATGACATCTCCAAGGAACGGTCCGGTGTGAATATGGTAAGCGCGCTGCCTGTTGTAAGGGTTAAAACATCGTCTTTATAATTTATATTTACATACAGACCTTCAATCTGGTCGATGGTAAGAGGACTCTCGCAGCTTTTTAATATGTGAACAAGGCTCTGTTTAGAAACGCATAACACAATCTGAAAACTTAGGGGAAGACGCTCGCCCTTTATCATTTGAAATACAATTGGCTTTAATGACGTCCATGCAGCATAGGTTTGCTGTTTTTTGTACTCCTGTTCATCCGTATCAAAAAATTGCATGTTATAATGACCGTCAATTGTGTAGCTTACGTCCTTGTTTATTGAAACTTTACAACATAGAAAATGGTCGAACAAATTATCTACAAAAAGAGATTTAGTGAATAATTTTTTGTCGTCTATTGTCAATGCTAACATGGCTGCTCCTTTACTTAAATAGCGATATAATCCATGCGAGTCCTCCGTAAGAGAACAGGCACATAATGATGGTGGCAAGTATAAGCCCTATGAAAATGGCAATGGAAGCTTTTTTGATGTCAACTTCAAGGAGTGCGGCTATTAATGAGCCGGTCCATGCTCCGGTGCCGGGAAGCGGTATGCCGACAAAGAGAACAAGTCCGAAGAATTCATATTTTTTTATTTTATCGCTTTTGCCCATCGCCTTATTCTCAAGCTTTTCCACCAGAGGGCGAAAGAGTTTTGTTTTTTTCATAAGCTCAAAGATTTTGCGGATAAAAAGAAGAATAAAAGGAATCGGTATAATATTTCCTATAATGCAGATGAAGGCAGCTTTAATCATTGGTACATGCAGTAAAGAGGCAATTAATAACCCGCCCCTAAGCTCCAGAATGGGAATCATTGAAATGATGAAAATAACCATCTCGCTGGACAGACCGTTTGAAAGAAATTCTGATAAACTACGTGCTAACTCACTCATATTGTTACTCCTTTAAAAATTTACTTATATCATCATATCATAGACTATTTATTTAATCTATGCTAAATTTTAATATTTTAATCAAACTTTATACTTAAAATTTTTATTTAGTGGAATCATATATACTGCAAGGGCGTTGTTTTAGCCGGATAATTTTTGTTGTATATTCATACTAAAAACTGTATACTTCAATAAAAGGAGGAAGAAAAATGAATTTGACGGATTATATAAGGGAGGGCGTATCGCCATATCATGTAGTGGATATAAGCAGGAAATGGCTTAAGCAGGAAGGCTTTAAGGAGCTTTCCATTGAGGAGGAATGGCAGCTTGAAAAAGGAAAGGGCTATTATGTTAAACCTTATGATTCAGTAATATTTGCATTTCGTCCGGTTGATGAAACAGTGAGGATTGTGACAGGACATGTTGATCAGCCGATGCTTAAGGTAAAACCTAACCCCGTAATTGATAGGGAGGGCAATTATGTTGTAAATGTGGAGGGATATGGCGGAATGATTTTGCATACATGGTTCGACAGACCATTAGGCCTAGCAGGAAAGGTAGTGTGCAAAAGCGAGGATGTATTTGCACCCAATACCTTTCTTTATTGCAGCGAGGAGCCGGTTGCAGTGATTCCAAGCCTTGCCATTCATATGGACAGAGAGGTAAATAAGAAAAATGAATTAAAATGTCAGGTGAATCTGCTGCCCTTGTGCGGCATTAAGCAGGATACAGATAATAAGCAGGAGGCAGACTTTTTGCTTTATAATGTAGCGGAGCAGCTTGATATAGACGTGGAGGATATTCTGGATTATGACCTTTACTTTTATAATACTGAAAAGCCTCAATCAGTAGGGTTATCTAAGGAGCTGTTGGTAAGTCCAAGACTTGATAACCTGACCTCGTGCTACAGTGCGCTTCATGGTATTGTAGAACAGGCTCCGTCACATACAGCGGTGGCAGCTTTATTTGATAATGAGGAGATTGGCAGCCGCTCAAAGCAGGGAGCGGATTCCGGTTTGTTTGCCTTTGTTTTGGAAAAGCTTTTGGCTTCTATGAACCAGAGCAGTATTTGTGATTATGTATCAAGGGAGCATTTAACAAAAACCGGATTTATAATGTCAATGGACGTGGCTCATGCGTATCATCCTAATTATGGCGATAAAAGCGACATCACTACCAAGACAAAGCTTGGAGGAGGGGTTGTTCTTAAAACCAGCGGTTCACAGCGGTATAACTCGGACAGCGTTTCAAATGCGGTAATGCTTCAGCTTTGTGATAAAGCAGATATTCCATGTCAGCGGCAAATCAATCACTCTGATATTACGGGCGGCTCAACTATGGGCCCGATTATATCCTCCTACGTACCGATATATGGAGTGGACGTGGGCGTGCCTGTGCTGGCAATGCACTCTGCAACGGAGACAGCGGCATTTTCTGACTGCTATGCCCTTGATAAGCTGGTCTTATCATTTTTTTCCATGTAAATAACCGGTTTGCAGAGTGAATTGACGTGTTTTGTATAAAATTTGTAATGATAAGGAGCAAATGATATGGAACTTGATATGACAAAAGGGAAAATAATGCGTTTGATTATAATGTTTGCGTTGCCATTGTTTTTAAGTAATTTGTTTCAGCAGATATACAATATTACAGACACTGCAATAGTAGGACATGCTTTAGGCGACCATGCGCTTTCGGCAGTGGGCTCGGTCAGCTCCATATATAGTCTTGTAACCTCAATATGCTTCGGTATGACAAATGGTTTCGCAATTTTAATTTCACAGTATTTTGGAGCAAAGAATGAAGCGCAAATGAAAAAATCCATAGCGGGTACGATAGAGCTGTCGCTGCTTGTTACAATTTTATTATCCCTTATTTGCAGTATATTTCTCAAAAAATTTCTTGTGCTGCTTAACACACCGAGGGAGATTTTTGAGGATGCTTATTCTTACATAAAAATTATTGTGGCATTTATGGCGGTGACTGTATTTTACAATATGCTTGCAAGTATTTTAAGGGCGGTTGGAAACAGCAGGACGCCATTGATGTTTTTGATTGTTTCGTCGCTGCTTAATGTTGTGTTAGATTTGTTGTTTATTATGGTATTTAAGTGGGGAATTGCCGGCGCCGCCTATGCTACAGTGCTTGCACAGTTTGTATCGGGGATTCTATGCCTTATTTATATACTAAAAAAATGCCCTTCGCTGCATTTAAAAAAGAAAGATTTTGTATTGCCCCGCACTCTGGTTCCTGAGCTTTTAAGTTCCGGACTTGCCATGAGCCTGATGTATGCGGTGGTGAATGTGGGAACTGTTATTTTGCAAAGCGGCATAAATGGTCTTGGACCTTCAACTATTGCGGCCCATGTATCCGCAAGGAAAATAAGCGAGATTTATATGATGCCCTGCGCCACTCTTTCAGGTACCATGGCGACATTTTCCAGCCAGAACTATGGAGCCGGAAAAATGGAGCGCGTGTGGGAGGGCGTTAAAAAAAGCCATATGCTTGGCTGGCTGTGGTCCACTATTGTAATTATTATTACATATATTTTTGCAAATGTAATTATTGCTGCTCTTACAGGCTCGTCTAATACGGAAATAATTGCAACCGGAGCAAAATATTTAAAAATCAATCTTCCATTTTATTATATTTTGATTGTACTTTGTATATTAAGAAGCACCTTACAGGGTATTGGAAGCAAAAGCCTTCCTGTTGTTGCCAGTACGCTTGAAATGCTGGGCAAGCTTGTTACAGTAAAGTTTTTTATTGCGCCGTTTGGTTACACTGCCATATGTTTTTGCGAACCGATTACATGGATTATATGCGCCGCTGTGGTAATTGCAGCGTTTGTTTTGCATCCGGATATTAAAAGCCTTAGTAAGAGAATTGTAAACGACAGGAATAAAAAATAGAATAATAGTATTGCCAATTTGTTAGCTTCTGCATAGGATATATCAGATGGGAGAAGACTCCCGCCTCTATAGGCAGTATATAAAGTTTAGGAGTTTATCTATGCAAAATTGCGGAAAGTTAAATGCCGACAATAATTATTATGACTATATTTCTACAGGGCTGTTGACAGATTATGAATACAGCACTTTGTATCCGGAAGCGTGCGTGGAGGGATTTACAAATAACTATTCCTTTCTTCATATTCCGGAGGACGGAAATGAAAACCATATTTCACGTTATGGTTATACAGCGGTACCTAAATTGTTTGGTTTGATGGACACGTCAAATGTTGAAGCTATCGGGGCGTTGCGGCTGCAAAATCAACCGGTACTGTCGCTTAGAGGTCAGGGAGTGATTGTGGGTTTTGTGGATACCGGAATTGCCTATGATTTGCCGATTTTCCGCAATGAGGATGGAACTACAAGACTGCTTGGCTTGTGGGACCAGTCAATACAAAACGACGCGGCTCCAATTAATGGCGATATTAAGACGAATAGCTCATTGTATAAGGCTGAATATGGAACGCACTATTCTTCAGCAGATATTGACAGAGCCCTGCAGTCGTCTGATCCATACTCGATAGTCCCATCAAGGGATACTGAGGGACATGGGACATTTATGGCAGGCGTCGCCTGTGGTAAACCTGACCGCGCCGGCGATTTTACCGGTATTGCGACAGATTCCGCCATTGCAGTGGTAAAGTTAAAGCAGGCAAAGCCATACCTTAAAAAATACTTCTGTGTAGATGAAGAAAAACCGGCATTTTCCGAAATTGACATTATGAATGGGGTAAGGTATTTGCTGGATTTGGCGCGTTATTATAAGAAACCGTTGATTATATGCATTGGCGTAGGAACAAATCAAGGCGGACATGATGGAAGAATGCCTCTTAGCGACTATTTATCATCAGTATCAAATTTGATTTATGTTTCTGTTGTTCAGGCAGCGGGGAATGAAGGGGACGCAAGGCTTCACTACTATAGTAAGATAACGGAGGGAATAATTCCTCCCATTGAAATACGTGTAGGGCCGGAAGGAAGAAGGCAGGGCTTTTGCATGGAGCTCTGGGGTAATTCTTTAAGCTCATACTCGGTGGGACTTCAGTCTCCAAGCGGGGATATAGTTCCTATATTTGAATCCCAGATTAATGAAATGAGGACATTTCCATTTCTTCTTGATGACAGTATTGTGCAGATTTACGGAAATGTATCAAAGGAGCAGGGAGGCGATTACCTTATTTTTTTCCGTTTTCTGACGCCGGCTGAAGGAATATGGAAGATAAATGTGGATTCCGGAGGAGGATTTTCTACGGATTTTCATATGTGGATGCCTATCTCAGAGTTTATTTCAAACGATACTTACTTTTTAAATCCGGATTCTTATACAACGCTTACATCTAATGCCTGCGCCATTAATCCGATAACATTTGGAATGTATAATCATTTGCAGCAAGGGCTTACCGCTGTTTCCAGTAAGGGATATACAAGAACTAATCAGGTAAAACCGGACCTTTTGGCGCCGGGGGTTAATATATATGGGCCCAATACAGATGGCACATACACTATAAAGAGCGGCACTTCAATAGCAGCGGCTCATGGAGCCGGAGCTGCCGCACTGATTATGGAATTTGGCTCTATACGGGGAAATTACAAATATATAGGAGGCTTGGATATTAAAACAATTATGATAAGGGGCGCCGCGCGAAAGGGGGATATTGTATATCCTAATAAGGACTGGGGATACGGAGCCTTGGATATATATCAGGTTTTTCAAAATTTATAACTTACTAAAACTTCATACTTGAAGTTTTAGTAAAGCATTGAAAAATTTTGGTAAATTGGTTATTATTATAATTAGCTAATATTGAAAATAGGTTTAAAAGTTGTTATGATAAGGAAATACTAGTATAATAGTTTGTTTTTGCAAAACTAATTTTAGAAAAGACGTCAGGCTTAGCAGATACTGGTATTAGCCATCAGGGGTATATTGATGTTTGGATATGTTACCATACGGAAACCGGAATTAAAGATTAAAGATTATGAGTGTTATCACAGCTTTTACTGCGGCTTGTGTTATCAGTTAAGAAAAATATATGGTATCAGAGGACAGATTACGCTTACCTATGATATGACATTTTTGGTGATACTGCTTTCCTCCATATATGAGGATAAGGTGAGTGTTAATAAACGTCATTGTATTTTGCACCCTGTAAAAAGGCATACCATGCGATATAATTCGATTACCTGTTATGGAGCGGATATGAACGTGCTGCTTAGCTATTTTCATTTTAAAGATAACTGGGTGGACGATAAAAGCATGACCGGCGCAGTGGGAACGCTGGCATATAAAGGGCTTGTGCGGCGGATTAAAGAGAAGTATCCAAGCCAGACAAGGGCTATTGTAAAGTCGCTAAGCGAGCTTAGCAGATTAGAGCGGGAGAATTGTCAGGATGTATTAAAGGCGGCAGATACCTTTGGAAAGCTCATGGAAGAATTATTTTTGTATAAGAGAGACGCCTTTTCCAATTATTTGAAAAGTCTTGGATATCATTTAGGCAGGTATATATATATTATGGACGCCTATGATGATTTAAAAGATGATTTAGAGAAAGGTAAGTATAATCCTTTGTCCAATTTGAGCAAACAGGCAGATTTTGAGGAGAAGGTAAGAGAGATAATGCTTTGTGAAATGTCGGAAGCGTCGGCGGCTTTTGAAATGCTTCCCTGTGTGGAATATTTGGATATATTAAGAAATATATTATATGCAGGGGTATGGAACCGCTATGACAGGATGATTTTAGAAAGAGAAGATAGTTCAATTGCTAAAGGAGGAAGTATAAGTGGACGATCCGTATAAGGTACTGGGAATTTCCCATGGCGCAACAGATGATGAAGTGAAGAAGGCATATAGGGAAATGAGTCGTAAGTACCATCCGGACACATATGCCGGAACCAATAACCCCTTAGCCAATCTGGCGGAGGAAAAATTTAAAGAAGTGCAGGACGCTTATAGTCAGATTATGGACATGCGTGCAAACGGAAACCATAGCTCATATGGTAATCAGGGAGGATATCAAAACAACTATTACGGTAATCAGGGAGGGTATCAGAATAACGCTTACGGACCATTTGGAAATGCAGGAGGTAATTTTAACAGGCAGCAGTATAATCGTCAGAGGTATGATGATTTTGGAATGGGATACGGAAGAAACCCATATGGTTATAATAATGGCGGTTGTGGTACCGGTAATATGTGCTGTGACCTTTGGTGCGCAGATACAATGTGTGAATGTATGGGAGGAGATTTGTGCAATTGTATGTAAAGTCTAATAAGGTGGCATATTCAAGCGCTATGTCAGCAGTAGCGGTTATTTTAATTATATTGGGCAGTGTGTTTGAGAATTGTACGCTGTTTTTACTGGCAGCAGCTTCGTTTTTAATGGGAGTGGTGTTCCGAAAGTTTGGGTTAAAGATGGCTTTAACCGCCTCAATTGTAACAGTGGTACTCGGTTTACTGTTATCGCCAAATAAGTTTTACTGCGGTACTTTTCTGGGATTTGCATTTTATATACTGCTTTCGGAAAGCATCTATGAAAGGCGCAGGCTTGGAAAGGCTGTTTCCAAATTAAAAGAATGGGTTTTAAAGTCGGCGCTGTTTCATGCCTTGCTGCTGATATTGGTACTGTCTTACCGATTACTTACAGGGGCAGCTATTCTTGAAACATTTTCATGGCTTGCGGCGTGGAGCAGCTATCCGGTTTTTGGAATTATTTTATTTATTGTTGCAATGGAAATATTCTGGGTTATATTTGACAGGGTGTATGTATTTTTTCAAGTGCGGTACGGGCATATTTTTATAAAGGGGGAATTATGAGGACGCATAACCTAATAATTGAATAAGGACTTGCAGGGGTAGAAAAGAGGCATGTATGACAGAAGATTTAATTGATTACTATATTAACTTATTGCGTATTAAGGCGGCGGAAACCGGCGAGAACAGAGAACTTGAGCTGCAGCTTAGAATTACAAGGCTGAAGCTTACAGCTTACAATGTGGATGTAGAAGAAATCGAAAAAATGGTACCCTAAAAGCAGTAAATCCTTTGCAGGTTCTTATTGAGTTATTTCACGAGATAAAAGGATTATGTAAAGAAGGTAATGGTATGAGTTACTTTGAATATGGTGATGAAGAGATAAATTATTTGAAATCAAAGGATAAGAAGCTTGCAGAGGTGATAGAGCGCATCGGGCATATTAACAGGACATGCCATGACGACCTTTTTGAAGCTGTTGTGAATTCTGTTATCGGACAGCAGATTTCTACCAAGGCGCAGGAATCAATCTGGAAAAGAATAAAAGATGATTTGGGAACTCTTAACTCAAAGAAAATTCTTTCTCTTGGCAGGGATGGGCTCAAGGCTTATGGAACCACTTGGAGAAAGGTTGATTATATTATGGAATTTGCAGAAAAGGTAGCTTCCAAAGAATTTGATTTGGATGCAGTAAAAAGTATGACGGATGAAGAATCTATTAAAGCCTTGTCATCCTTAAAAGGGATTGGTGTGTGGACAGCGGAAATGATTCTTCTTTTTTGTCTGCAAAGAAAAGATATTCTAAGCTTCGGCGACTTGGCAATTTTGCGCGGAATGCGAATGGTGTATCATCATAAGGATATTCCGAGGGAACGCTTTGAAAGGTACAGAAGACGCTTCAGTCCATATTGCAGTGTTGCAAGCTTGTATTTTTGGGCGGTTGCGGGCGGCGCTATTCCGGAAATGAAGGACTACAGATAATATTCAAGACATACTTTAGAGCCTTGGCATAAGGTTTTAGTTTAGAAGGGAGATAATATGGCAAAGAAATACTATGCAGTAAAAAAAGGTTTGACGACGGGAATTTATTTAAATTGGGAAGATTGTAAAGCGCAGATTGACGGTTATCCCCGCGCCGAATATAAAGGTTTTAACACTATAGAGGAGGCGGAAACTTTTTTGACAGGCGAAGCGGTTGTGCAGCCGGAGTATACTTCTATGGAAAATGACCGGACTGATGGAGGATTATCCGGTAAGGCAGTTGTCGCCTATGTGGATGGAAGCTACAACAAGGAAACTAAAGAGTATTCTGCCGGAGTGGTTATTTTGAAGGATGGAATTGAGGCGGCTGTATTTTCAAAAAAGGGTGAAGATGAAAGCATTGCATCCATGCGCAATGTGGCAGGGGAGATTCTGGGAGCAAGGCTGGCAATGGAGTATGCGGTTGAAAATGGATTTGACAGTATTTTAATTGTACATGATTATAGCGGAATTGCAGGGTGGTGTGTAGGAGGCTGGAAGACAAATAAAGAAGGTACAAGGGCTTACAAGGAATACTATGAAAGTATAAAAGGTAAGGTTAATATTACATTTCAGTCGGTAAAAGGTCATTCCGGTAATAAGTATAATGATATGGCGGACGCCTTGGCAAAGAAGGCTATTGGGATGGAGTAGCAAAACGGAGGTAAGGACATGAGATTTCGGCCTTGTATTGATATTCATAATGGAAAGGTAAAACAGATTATAGGAGGAAGTCTGCTTGATAAGGGAGATTTTGCTAAGGAGAATTTTGTGTCGGAGCAGGATGGCGGATATTATGCAGGACTTTATAAAAATTATGGTTTAGAGGGCGGTCATATTATTTTGCTTAATCCCCCTGAATCTGAATATTATGAGGCGGATGTTATTCAGGCAAAGAAGGCTCTTAAAGCGTATCCCGGGGGGATGATGATTGGCGGTGGAATTAATATAAAAAATGCGGCGGAATTTTTAAACGCAGGGGCGTCGCATGTAATAGTTACATCTTATGTATTTAAGGATGGACAGATTAATTACGAGAATTTGGAAAAGTTATACAGCCTTACTACCAGAGAATGTCTTGTGCTTGACATAAGCTGCCGCAAAAAGGGTGATTCATATTATATTGTGACAGACCGCTGGCAGAAATTTACAAATGTCAAGGTAAACGAAGAAACAATATCAAAGCTTTCTGCGTTTTGTGATGAATTTCTTGTACATGCAGTGGATGTGGAGGGTAAGTCCAATGGAATTGAGGAGGAGCTTATAAAGCTTCTTGCAAAATGCCGGCAAAGGCCCATTACTTATGCCGGAGGCGTGGGCAGTTATGACGACCTCATAAAATTAAAAAAATTAGGTAATGATACTATTGATGTGACAGTGGGAAGCGCACTCGACCTTTTTGGCGGCCCATTAAGCTTTGAGGAAGTATTAAATATATGCGCAAGACCATAAGAATTTAAGATTCGCTTTAAAGTCTGAAAACGTGTGTAAATAAGAAAGGAGCGCTTATGAGAGAAAGAATACTAACATACTTAAAATGGATGGATGAAGCTTTGCAGGATGATAAGACAGACTTAGAACAGCTCATGGTACGCCATTTGAGGGAGATTCAATTTTTTCAGCATGAACGGTTTATTCATCTTATTGTAATGTGCCTGTTTGCTATTGCTACAGTTATGGTTTTTCTGGTAACAATGATACATTTCGATGTGTCATTGATTATACTGTTTATAGCGTTGCTGATACTTCTGATTCCTTATGTGCGGCATTATTTTTTGTTGGAAAATGGCGTACAGAAGATGTATTACCAATACGACGCATTATATACGCTTCTGTATCCTGATGCAGCGGCGCCAGTATTTGACAAGAAGCCCGGGTACATAAAGTAATTAAAATAAATTAAAAAAAAGGTTGCATTTATGTGGTAAATAATGTTACATATATATGAGGGGAAAAAGATTGAAAATAGGGTTATATAAATAATTTATGACTGTTTAGGCGATAGAAAGGGATATTATGGCAATTTATGTGAATCAGGTGGGATATCTCCCAAAGAGAAAAAAAGTAGCCGCCATGACGGAGGCTGGCAGATTTCAGGTGCTTAGTAATTATGAAGACGAGATCCATGTTATGTACGAGGGAGAGGCAGAGCTTGTCGGAGTGGACGCTGCTTCTCAGGATACTGTATATGCCGCGGATTTTTCAGAGCTTGAAAAAGAAGGAACATACTATATTAAGGCTGAGAGTGGAAATATGTCCGCTTCCTTTAGGATAGGAGACAGAATTTATAACGGACTGTATCATGATATGGTGAAGGCTCTCCATTATCAGCGTTGCGGAGTAGATTTAAAGCCGGAGCATGTTGGCTTTTACACCCATAAAGCATGTCATTTGAAGGAGGCTATGTTGATTGAGAATCCGTATCAGAGCAAAGACGTTAGCGGCGGCTGGCATGATGCGGGCGACTATGGACGTTACACTACGCCGGGATGCGTATCGGTAGCGCATTTGCTCTATGGATATTCTCTGTTTCCGGAGCGTTTGTCATGCGAGCTTAATATACCTGAGACCGGCAACAACGTTCCTGATTTGTTAAATGAATGCAGGTATGAATTAGAGTGGCTTATGAAAATGCAGGCTGGCAGCGGCGGAGTATACCATAAAGTGACTACAATGCGTCATGTTTCATTTATTATGCCCGAGGAGGATCATGACGACATGTATATTTTCCCTGTGTCTTCAATGGCAACGGGGGATTATGCAGCGACATTGGCATTGGCATATAGAGTTTATGAAGCGTTTGACGAGGAATTTGCAAATGCAATGTTTGAATCGGCGTTAAAGTCGTTTAAATGGCTTATGGAGCATCCGTCTTATTTAGGTTTTTACAATCCTGAAGGCTGCAATACCGGAGAGTATGACGACGAGTGTGATCTTGACGAGCGTTTATGGGCCGCATGCGAGATGCTTGCGTCATTAAAATTTCAACAAAAGCGTTGTAAGGATAAAGGAATAGAGGCTCCTGATACTGAGGAGCTGCAAAAGCAATGCCAGCGTACCATTCACAAGATTATAAAGGAGGATGAGATTACGCTGACGGATTTTGGCTGGACAGATGTTTCAGGTTTTGCGAGCCTTTGCATATTTGCCAACAATGATTGCTACTGTGACGAGATTGTAGCCTATGCAAAGGAGAGGGTAAGCTATGAGGCGGACAGGCTGCTTAAAGTATCCGCTAAATGCGGTTACGGAGTGGCTATGGAGCCGGATGATTATGTGTGGGGCAGCAATATGGTTGTTGCCAATAGGGGAATACTATTTGTATTAGCAGATTGGATTAAGACTTCAAGCTGGGGAGCAGATCCCGATTCAGATAGCGTAAGTCCGTATATCGATGCTGCATTTGGCGAGTTACATTATATTATGGGAAAAAATGCTATGGGCTACAGTTATGTAACAGGACATGGAGAGAATGCATTTTGCCATCCCCACAGTCGCGTGTTTGAGGCGGACAGAATTGATGCGCCCGCTCCCGGATGGGTAAGCGGAGGACCGTTTAAAAACCCTGTGGATGCTGAGGCGAGGGCTCATATACCGGTGGGAACTCCGCCAATGAAATGCTATTTAGACCATGCTATGGCATATTCGTTAAATGAGATTACTATTTATTGGAATACAGCCACAGTATTAATGCTTGCAGCATTGTTATAAAAAATTAAAAGATTACAATTTTAAAAGCCAGCGAATAAAAAATATTTTTCGTTTCATACTAACCATAGTGAATATTTCACGATGTAACTGTTAAAAGCGGTTACATAAAAATCATATATGAGGAGAGATGAAAATGAAAAATTTAAGAAAGTTATTTTTATTGATGGCTACATTAGCACTGTTAAGCTTTTCGTTAGTGGGATGTGGTAATGTAAATTCTGCAACAAGCTCAAAGGATTCTACAGAGGATACAGCAAAAAATGATGATGCAGACAAGGATACCACAGATAATATGGGAGATGATCTTGATAACGCAGCGGATGATGTAGGCGATGCTGCAGAGGATGTAGGTGATGCAGCAGGCGACTTGGCGGAGGACGCCGGCAATGCAGTAGGCGATTTGATTGATGGCAGCAAGGGATTTGACAACTATTCTGATGCACATGATTATTTCTTACAGGAGATGGGAAGAAATGATTCTTCAGCTAAGTATGAGGTAAGGAATAAGAAAGAGGATTTGGTATCGTATGATGGAGAGAATCAGGGATACAGATTTGACCTTTATAATACAGCAGAGAATGCAGACGGTGATCATAAGGGTACCTACTATGTAGATTCTAAGAATGGAAAGATTTATCAGAAAAACGGTAAAGGCAAGGTTAAGGAAGTAACTATCGCCGCCGGTACAAAGACTGATTCAAGCGCAGCAGAGGGAGTTGCAGGAGCTGATAACAAGAAGGGCAGTGTAAACGAATAGCATAAATTGTAATCGCTATATCTATATAAATTATAAAAAAAATTCGGATTTTGACAAAAATCTGATAATATTGTACAAAAACGCAAAATGTTATAAGAAAAGTCAAAATTGCTATTGCATTTTTAAAAGAAATAGTGTAAATTACAGTTAGTTGATGTGAACATGAAGATTAATAAGTATAAGACGATTGAACAAGGGCGTTCTCTTTGGGAGAAGTGCCCTTTTTTTAAAATTATGGTGTGATAAAAACCAAAGCCTTAATACGGATATTTTTCTTTATGCAGCTACAATAATAAAATGAAAGGATGTTTTATAGTTATGGAAAAAGAAGTAAAAGATTTTGACATTTTGCAGGAATTTGGCTCAAACGTATTTAATGATTACACAATGCGCCAGCGTCTGCCTAAGGACGCATATAAGAAGCTTAAAAAGACAATCGAAGAAGGGAAGGAATTAGATCCGGATATTGCTAATGTTGTTGCCCATGAGATGAAGGAATGGGCAGTGGAAAAGGGAGCTACGCATTACACTCACTGGTTCCAGCCAATGACAGGTACAACTGCTGAGAAGCATGATGCATTTATAAATCCTACGCCTGATGGCAAGGTGATTTTAGAGTTTTCAGGTAAGGAGCTTATCAAGGGCGAGCCGGATGCGTCTTCATTTCCTTCAGGCGGACTTCGCGCCACATTTGAGGCGAGAGGATATACAGCATGGGATGCGACGTCTCCTGCATTTGTAAAGAAATCAGAAAATGGCTGTACACTTTGCATTCCGACTGCGTTTTGTTCTTATACAGGCGAGGCTTTAGATAAGAAGACTCCGTTGCTTCGTTCAATGGAGGCTGTTGATAAGCAGGCGCTGCGTATTATAAGATTGTTTGGAAATAAGACAGCAAAGAAGGTTACTACCTCCGTAGGGCCGGAGCAGGAATACTTCATTATTGACAAGGAGAAATATTTAAAGAGAAAAGACTTAATATATACCGGACGTACATTATTTGGCGGGATGCCTCCAAAGGGGCAGGAGCTTGACGACCACTATTTTGGAGTAATTAAGGAGAGAATTGCAAGCTTTATGAAGGAGCTTAACGAGGAACTTTGGAAGCTTGGAATCTCCGCTAAGACACAGCATAACGAGGTGGCGCCGGCACAGCATGAGCTTGCTCCGATTTACGCTTCAAACAATGTTGCGACTGATCATAACCAGCTTGTAATGGAGATGATGAAAAAGGTGGCAGACCGTCATGGTTTGACCTGCCTGTTACATGAAAAGCCATTTGACGGAATTAACGGTTCAGGTAAGCATAATAACTGGTCAATGGTTACTGATGATGGACAGAACCTTTTGGAGCCGGGCAAGACTCCTCACGATAATGTTCAGTTTTTACTTATTTTAACAGCAATTTTGCGAGCTGTGGATTTACATGCGGATTTGCTTAGACTTTCCGCAGCAAGCGCCGGTAACGACCACCGTTTAGGCGCTAATGAGGCGCCGCCGGCAATTATTTCCGTATATTTAGGCGAGCAGCTTGAGGATGTATTGGAGCAGTTGGCTGACAAGGGAGAGGCTACTCATTCTATTCAGGGTGAAAAGCTTGAGTCAGGTGTAAATACTCTTCCGGATTTTCAGAAGGACGCTACAGACCGTAACAGAACATCGCCATTTGCATTTACAGGCAATAAATTTGAGTTCCGTATGCTTGGCTCTACTGCTTCTATTGCTAATCCTAATATTATACTTAACACTATTGTTGCAGATGTATTTAAGGAGTTTGCAGATGAGCTTGAGAAGGCTGATAATTTCGATATGGCGGTGCATGACCTGATTAAGAAGTATGTTACCAAGCATAAGAGAGTAGTATTCAATGGTAATGGCTACTCCGACGCATGGGTGGCAGAGGCAGAGAGAAGGGGACTTCCAAATCTGCGCACTACTGTGGATGCAATTCCGGCGTTGGTAACTGATAAAGCAATTAAGATGTTTGAGGAGCATGGCGTATTGTCTAAGGCAGAGCTTGAATCAAGAGCTGAGATTAAGTACGAGGAGTATTCAAAAGTAATTAATATAGAAGCGCTTACCACTATTAATATGGCTAAAAAGCAGATTATTCCTGCTGTAATGAAATATGAGGCTGATCTTGCCTGCGGCGCTAATCAGATTAAGGAGGCGGGAGTTGAGCCATCAGTGCAGTTGTCCCAGATTAAGGATATTGACGAGCAGTTGGTATTATTAAAGAAGGCAGTGGCAGAGCTTGAGAAGATTAACAGCGAGGCCTCTTTGATGGATTCCGACATACCTGCACAGGCAAGATTCTACTGCGATAAGGTTATTCCTGCTATGAATGCAGTAAGAAAGCCGGCTGATATATTAGAGTTTCTGGTTGACAAGAAGGCATGGCCATTTCCGTCATATGGAGATTTGCTGTTTGAGGTATAATTATAAGTACAGACATTCATTTTATATAAATTATGCGCTAAAGATTCGGATAGGAAGTTGTCTGCTAAAGCAGAACGGAATCTTGCTCCAAGACTCGCAAGCAAGTCTTGATATTAAATTACCCGCTCCATTTGGCGCGGGTGATTTTTTTGCAAAATTTTGGTTTTATATTGTAAAAAATAGTGGTTGAAGTTTTTAATATAAAAAGTTAAAATGTATGCATAGTCTACCGAATATATATGTTAAAATTTATAAACGGTATTTAAGAATAAATGTATGCTTATTGTGGAATGCTTATTATAAAAAAGTTGGGGTTGCTTAATTTGGAAATGAAGGATAAGATCGAAACGCTGGAAGAACGGTATAATGCTTTAATGCGTGCTGAGCAAAACCGTAAGGCGGTTATCCGTAGAAGGCGTATCAATTTGTGCAAGAATTTAATAGTGATTATAATTTGTCTGATTTCTATGGCTCCTACATGCCTAAGCGCGTATTTGATGTATCAGGTAACGGGTATGGAGCAGCAGATTAGTTATCTGGCAGGGCAGCGGGAAGCGGAGGATTCCGTTAATCTGGCGGAGGTGGCGGAAACGGATGGAAACAATGTTTCTGCTGCCGGAGACAAGTCTTCTGATAATGGGGATATTTCCGGTTCAGTTAAAAAGGTAAAACCGGGGAAAAGGGTTTATCTTACATTTGACGACGGTCCTTCGGAGAATACTTCTGAGATATTAGACATTTTAAATAAGCATAATGTAAAGGCCACATTTTTTGTGGTAGGTAAAACGGATGAGGATTCGATGAATAACTATCGTGAAATTGTAAATCAGGGACATGGAATAGGAATTCATTCCTATACACATAAATATGATGAGATTTATTCATCATTGTCGGCATTTCAGACAGATGTAAACAGTATGTCAGATTTGATTTATGCGGCTACCGGAGTGAGAACACATATGTACCGCTTTCCGGGCGGAAGCTCTAACAGTGTAAGCAAGACTTCGGTAAAGGAGCTGGCAAACTGGCTTACAGAGGAAGGGTATGTGTATTATGACTGGAATGCGCTAAACGGTGATGCAGTTACAAAGGATTTAAGCCCTGACACTTTGGTGGATAATATTATGGGAAGCGTGGAGAACAATGAAAAGGCTGGTAGAGATTCCACTGTGCTGATGCATGATTTGACAAATAAGCACAATACCGTAGAATCCTTAGAGCCTTTAATTGAGAAACTTAAAAGTAAAGGCTTTGCGATGGACAAGGCTTTGTCAGAGGATGTGAATCCGGTACAGCAAAAGGTATGGAGATAGATAAAAAGCCGGCGATGCCGGCTTTTTAATGTTGAGGAGATATAGGAGAAATTATGACGATTAATGAAGCGTTTAAATTTATCGATTATGCAAAAACATTTGGGAGCCGATTGGGATTAGTATGTATTAAGGAATTGCTTAGGAGGCTTGGACAGCCGCAGAATAAAAGACCGGTAATACATATTGCAGGAACTAACGGAAAGGGTTCAACATTTGCATTTTTGGAGGCCGGACTTAGGGCGGGAGGATATAAGGTGGGCAGGTATATTTCACCTGCGCTTTTTACATATTTGGAGAGATTTTCGATTAATGGCGTAAGTATGGACGAGGAAAACTTTGCAGAGATTGCCGGATGGGTAGAGCAGGCTTGTAAAGATATGGTTAAGGAGGGTTTTTTGCATCCTACTGTATTTGAGGTTGAAACAGCCATTTCCTTTTGTTATTTTGCTAAGGAGGAAGTGGATGTTGTGCTTTTAGAAACCGGAATGGGCGGCAGTGAGGATGCTACTAATGTGGTAGAAATGCCATTGGCTACGGTGTTTTCATCTGTCAGCATGGACCATATGGAGTTTCTGGGAGATACAATAGCCGATATTGCGCGGGAGAAGGCGGGAATTATGAGAAAGGGTGTATTGGCTGTAATTGCGCCTCAGTGGAAGGAGGGTGCAAAGCAGGCTTTGTTACAATATGCAATTTGCAAGTCAGACAGCCCTTATATATTGGTGGATAGTGTTTGTGATGATGCAGAATATTCTCTTGACGGTACGACATTTGTCTTTGGCGGACATAAATATGAGATTTCCATGCTTGGAGCGTTTCAGCCGGACAATGCGGCAACTGCAATTTCCACATGGCAGGCTGTTAAAGAGCATTTCCCAATGGAAATTGAGGTTTTTTCCAAAGGCTTAAAGGAGGCTAAATGGAGGGGACGTTTTGAGGTGTTGCAAAGAGAGCCTTATGTGATTCGCGACGGGGCTCACAATGCAGATGCTGTAAAGTGGCTGAAAAAGACATTGTTAATGTATTTTCCAAAGAAAAGGTTTAAGCTTATCATGGGCGTGTTTAGGGATAAGGACTACAAGGAAATGGTTTCAGAGATTTTGCCGGTAGCAGAGGAGGTAGTTACAATAGCGCCTCCTGACAGCGGACGCGCTCTCTTAGCAGAAGAACTTAGAGAAGAAATTATCAGACAAAACGATACAATTCCCGTTGTATGCGCTTCATCTATGGAGGAGGCGTGGAGTCGGGCAGTGGAATGTTCTGATAAGGAATCAGTTATTGTTATTTTCGGCTCGCTTTCGCTTGCAGGGGAGGTAGAAAGGATCTTAAAGTAATACATTAGCATTTATGAAAGCTTCATTTTGAAGGAAAGAATGTAAGTGGCAGCCGGCGTAAATTATTGTTTACTCATTTACAAAAAAATGGTATTATAAGTAAAGGCTAAGAGTGAAAATGATTGCAAGGAGTAGGTGCATGGTAGAACAACAGGGATATATTAAGCATGCGGCAGCAGGCTTTCAGATGGTAGAACAGCTTCCGGTCAGCGCTGATACGGTGATTGCTTATTCAGGAGTGCCGGGCGCGTTTGCTGAGCAGGCATTGGTAGATTTTTTTGGAGAGGATAAAGAACGTCTTGCAGTCAGTGATTTTAAGGCAGTTATGGAGGCTTTAGAGAACCATGAGGCAGATTATGGGGTGCTTCCCATCGAGAACTCATCAGCAGGCAATGTTGAGAGCAACTATGATTTGTTAGGCAGGTATGATGTAGCGATTGTAGGCGAACAGATTATTGAGGTGAATCAAGCTGTCATGGCAATTCCCGGTACAAGCCTTTCGCAGATTACAACTGTTTACTCCCATCCTCAGGGTTTAATGCAGTGTACGGAGTTTTTAGAGAGTACCGGCTGGCGTCAGGTCAGTATGGTGAATACAGCGCTGAGCGCCAAAAAAGTTCATGAGGATAACGATCCTTCAAAGGCAGCCATAGCGAGCTTACGAGCGGCTAAGATATATGGACTTGATATTTTAAATCCGGTTGCAAATAATAACAAAAATAATGCCACCAGATTTATTGTGTTGAGTAAGGATAAATTTTACCAAAAGGATGCCAATAAAATCGGAATTGCATTTGGACTTCCGCATGAAAGCGGCAGCCTGTATAGAATTTTGGGGTATATTGTGCAGCATAATTTAAATATGACAATGATTGAATCGAGACCGATTCCGGGTAAACAATGGGAATATTATTTTTATATTGAATTTATTGGAAATCTCCAGAATCCGGTGGTGCTAAAAGCATTGGAAGAAATTTCTGAGCACAGTATAGACCTTCGGATACTAGGCAATTACTATATGGACAATTAAGATAAGGGGGGTTTGTATGAATAGTGACTTCATATCCCAGCAGGACCGTATTATCGTGGCTGCTATTGAGGTTATAAGTGAGTCTGGATTATCTGCACTTACTTTAAATGGTTTGGCGCTTAGAGGAAACCTACAGGAAGATGTTATTTACAAATATTTTGGTGGTATTGATGAAGTATTAGTTGCGGTGGTAGAATTTTTCATAAAGTTTGACAAAAGTATTATGGATACAGTAAAGTCTAAAAATAGTAATACTCTTGACAAAATCAGAACTCTTTTTTATGCATATGCCACTTATTATGGCAATTACAAGGAGATATCTGCTGTTATTCTTCATTATGAGGAGTTATTACATAATACAAAAACAAGAGATATGATTGCCCAGTGTATAGAGGAGCGTTCAAGGTTTTTGGCAGATTTAATAGAAGAAGGGATGAATGCAAAGGAGATTTTAAAAGATAATGATCCCAAAATGCTGGCAGACGTAATGATTAGCATTATTAACGGTATGATTCTGAACCGAAGGGTAATGTACCATGAGGATAGTTTGCAATGCGAGGTAATGAAGGTTATTGATAAGGTATTGGGTTATGTTTCAGTAAAGAAAAACATTTAATGTCCGACATGCTGATGTATGTGATGCCGGTTCAGGCAAGGAGGAAGTTTTAATGAATATATTAGTAGCAGAAGATGATTTAGCAAACAGGAAATATCTTACAAAGGTATTAGAGAAGTATGGACAGGTAGACGGTGTTATTGATGGAATCGAGGCAGTGGATTTTTTTCTGGAAAAGATTGAGACCGGAGAAACATATGATTTGGTATGCTTAGATATTATGATGCCGAGGGTGGATGGATATAAAGCGCTTGATGCAATACGGGATATTGAGGAAGAATTTAACGCTTCTAAGCGCTGCAAGATTGTTATGACATCGGCGTTAAATGAACTTGACCAGCGAGAACCGAGCAAAGAACATAAGCATGATGGATATATAATGAAACCTATCGATATGTTGGAGATGGAGAACCTTTTAAAACGATTAGAATTGATATAAAATAAAAGGCATATTCTGTTAAGATATGCCTTTTATTGATTATATGAAGTGAAAAATAAAGTTGTAAGCAAATGGTACTAGATAAATTTGTTAAGAGCCTTATCATATGCATACCCTAATGCGTATAATTTTGTGCATATATCGTCTCTGGAAAATTGCAAATCATCACACAGAGCGGTTAAATTAGAGTAGTTATCTCTTAACATTGTATTTATATAGCTTAAGAGAATCATTGGGTCTTTTGGTAATTGTTTTTGTTCCATATTGATTCCTCCTTTCTATTTGCTAGTTATAATAGCATAGTGGTTTGTTTATGTATAGAGACAATGTTACCGAAGTTTTATAATAAATTTCCCCTAATATATAAAAAAATATACATTATAGATATATAAACTATAGAAAAAGTGTATGAATTTTTGACAAATTGAGAGGCAGTTTTATGGATTTATTTGAATATATGAGCGAACAGAATAAGGAAAAGGAGGCTCCGCTGGCGGGAAGAATGCGTCCGAGGACTTTGGATGAGGTTGTGGGGCAGCAGCATATAATCGGTAAGGATAAGCTGCTTTATCGCGCCATTGCAGCAGACAAGTTAAGCTCCTTGATATTTTACGGGCCGCCGGGAACAGGCAAGACTACGCTGGCTAAGGTTATTGCTAATACCACAAGCTCGCGGTTTGAACAGATTAATGCTACTACTGCAGGTAAGAAAGATATGGAAGCAATTGTTCAAAAAGCTAAGGAGCAGTACGGTATGTACCGGAAGAAAACCATTCTGTTTGTTGACGAGATTCATCGTTTTAATAAAGCGCAGCAGGATTACTTGCTTCCGTTTGTGGAGGATGGTACAGTGATACTTATTGGAGCCACAACTGAGAATCCCTATTTTGAAGTAAATGGGGCGTTGATTTCAAGGTCTAATATTTTTGAACTAAAATCTCTTGATGCAGAGGATATAAAAGCGCTGTTAAATAAAGCGGTAAATGATGTTGAAAGAGGATTAGGAGCCTACAATGCAGTGATTACTGAAGATGCACTGGATTTTCTTGCGGATATGGCAGAGGGGGACGCCAGAGCGGCGCTAAATGCTATTGAGCTTGGCGTGCTTACAACGCCGCCATCTGATTCGGGCAGGATTGAAATTACTTTAGAAGTGGCTGAGGAGTGTATACAGAGAAGAGCGGTAAAATATGATAAGCAGGGGGACAACCACTATGATACCATTTCTGCTTTTATAAAGAGTATGCGGGGTTCGGATGCGGACGCTGCCATTTATTATTTGGCAAAGATGATTCAGGCGGGAGAGAGCGTTACATTTATTTCCAGAAGAATTATGATTTGCGCCTGTGAGGACGTCGGCATGGCTGATCCCAATGCTATTCAGGTGGCAGTCGCGTGCGCAGAGGCGGTGGAACGTGTCGGATTTCCGGAGGCGCAGATTATTTTGGCGGAGGCGGTCAACTATGTAGCGACAGCCCCAAAGAGTAACGCTTCATGCGAGTCAATTGAAAAGGCGATGAGAACAGTTAAGGAGCAGCATACGGGAGCAGTACCAAATCATTTGCGTGATTCCCATTATAAGGGCGCTGCAAAGCTTGGACATGGGCAGGGATATTTATATGCCCATAATTATCCAAACCATTACGTTAAACAGCAGTATTTGCCTGACGAGCTGGTGGGAACAGTTTTTTATGAGCCTACGGAAATAGGATATGAAAAACAGGTTAATGAATATATGAATAGAATTAAAAATCAGGAGGATTAATTATGGCACAGGAATTATCACAGGTAGCAAGGGTTATAAATGAAATGATTATGTTTGATTCAGGGGATATCAAAAGAATCAATCATTTTATTAAGGTATACGGTTATGCAAGCACCATAGCGCGTTTGGAGGAGGTAGATGAGAGAACGCAGATGATTATAGAGGTCGCTGCTGCATCCCATGATATCGCTATAAAGGTATGTGAGAAAAAATACGGTAAATGCACAGGAGAGCTTCAGGAGTTGGAAGGGCCTCCATTGGTGGAGCAGATGCTAAGACGCGTTGGGGGCTTTGACAATGAATTTATTGAGCGGGTGAAATATCTTGTCGGTAATCATCATTCATATTCTTTAATTGAAAATAATATTGATTTTCAGATTTTGGTGGAGGCCGATATGCTTGTAAATATGGACGAGGACAATACTGATATTAAGGAGATTCGCAGGGCGGAGCGCACTATATTTAAAACTGAGGCGGGCACTGCATTTTTACAGAATCTGTTTTATACAGATTAGAGGTCTTATTAAATCTATAGTGAGGAATCTTCGTCATTATCATTATTATCATTGAATGCTCCGGCAAAAAACATGATTACCCATATTATAACCGGTATTACAAAAACGAGGTAAAGGCTGACTAAGAAATTTTTACCGGTAAACGCACAGTACAGCATGTATATAATTACTGCTGCAATTAAAAGTATTGTCAACCACGCAAGAATTTGTTTATTTTTTTTATGTTTCATTAATAAATCCTCCATTTGGTAAATACTGGCTTATATCATTGTAACACATTTTTCACATAATTGCGAGTTATCATGTTCGTAAAAGTAATAAGGCTGTACTTTACAGCAGGAATTTCATATTGAATGAAAGGGAGAGGCGGCGATGAGCTTACAAGGAATAAGAGGCAGGGTAAAAAATGCGGGAATTGTAATGAGTGTGGCAGTAGGAATGTTTATGCTTGTAATGACAGCATTTGTTCCGGTGAACGCAGAGGGAACAAGGGATATTACAATAACCCCTGAGAATTATGACGGAGGCAAGGCAATTCAGGAAGCGCTTGACGAACAAAAGGGAGGAAAAGACGTCTATGAAGGTCCGGCATATGATTTGCTTACAATTACGCTTACACCCGGAACTTATACAATAACAGAATCGCTGCTTATATATGATAATACAAGGCTTGAGGCTAGCGGCGCTACCGTTAATTACAGCGGCAAAAATTCAACGGGAACAGGAAGCAGGGTAAAACAGCCGCTGCTTTCCAATTACTGTTCAGGGCGAGGCGGATATACCGGCGCATCTAATATATCTGTCAACGGAGGAGACTGGGACTTTCAGGGAAGAGAAGGGGAGGTTAATTATGAGTACAGTTGCGAAGCCTTCAGATTTATGCATGGGAGTAATTTTACATTTTCCAATCTTGTTATGACACATTTGTATGAGAGCCATTATATAACTATTGAAGGCGTTGAAAATGTAAACATAACAGGCTGTACATTTAAGAACCAGACAAATATTGACGCCAAGAAGGAGGCAATTCACATTGACTGTATGAACAACCCGTCGATTGCGCCTTCTAATCAGGATAATACTATATATGACGATACATATTGTAATAATATTACAGTTGACGGGTGCGCTTTTATTTCTGTGCCAAGGGGAGTGGGGACGCACATAGCAGTGAAAGGTATATATCCATCAAACATTAATATTACTAATAATCTTTTTGAAAAGATTACATATGAAGCGGTTAAGGCTTACCACTATAAAAATCTTAACGTATCAGGCAACAGTATTGTGGGAGCGGCGTTGGGAATAAAGGTGTACTTATATGCTGAGCCTTCGGATAACGACAAGGATGAAGAAGGCGACAGCAATTATCTTAATCCTTTGGGAACTGTGCCGACAGAAGGAGTTCCGGCAAATTTAAATACGGTCATTAGCAATAATACGATTATGGATATTAAGGATGATAAGATTGCTTTCGGAATTAATATAAGCGGGTGTGAAGGACGTGTAATGAACGGACTGACAGTAAAAAATAATACAATTGGAGTGGAAGCTAACAATTATGCTACAGACAGCTTTGGAATATATATGAAGTACGCTGCAAACTCTACAATTTACGGGAATACCTTAAAACGTACCAAGGATATGGGCGTGTACGTGGTCAATTGTAAAAATTCCAAAATACAAAGCAATACTATTACAGATGTAAATACCACAGCTATAAAGGTATCCTTTGGAGATTTGGTTGAGGTTGCCGACAATGAGATTAAAGCCGCGGCAAAAAATAGTATAAGCGTAGATGGCGGAAGACGTATTTCAGTCAGGAAAAACCATGTTTTTAATTCCGGCGAATGCGGCCTGTATGCGGTTGCAGTGCCTGAACTTACTGTTTCCTCCAATGTGCTGTCAAATAGTAAAGTTGAGGGAATAAGCATTAATAAGAGATGCCACAATACAAAAATAACGGGGAATTTTATTGACGGTTCAGGCGATAACGCCATTTATGTAATATCTGCAAATAATGTACAGTTAAGCTCCAATTCTGTGTCTAACTCTAAAAAATACGGTATTTACTTAAAGGGTATAAATACTTCAAAGCTTTTGAAAAACGATATATCGGATACAAAAAAAGCAGGAATTTCGGTAAACGGAGGCAAGGATAATAAAATTAACAAAAATGTTGTTAATGATATTAAGGATATAGGAATTTTGGTAAGCGATTGCAAAAGAAGCAATGTAAATGATAATACTTTGACAAATACAGGCGGCTATGGCATTTTGCTTACTAAGAGCAAAAAATGCTTTGCCAGAAGAAATAAGCTTTATGATGTGAAAAATGCTTATGCAATCTGTTACGCAACGACTACTAATCCGCGTAAGAATAATCTGAAATGCCAGTCCGTTAAGGTTATGAGGAAAAAAAGGCTCATTTCAGGCAAATCCTCTAAGCAGCTTAAAGTTTTGGCGGCTTATAAGAAAAAAAGAATAAAGGCAAAAGTTTATGAAGACGGAAGTTTTGAGATAAATATGCCAAAAATGAAAAAAAAGAAAGAGGTTACAATTATTATAAAAGATAATATGGGAAACAGGCTTATAAAAACGGTATAGCAGCTTATTAAGGTTGCAAAATTTATAAATCATGGTATAATTGAGATAGTATATCATTTAGTATGAATTAGATTTTGCAGAGAGGTGAAGAATATGCTGGGTGTTAGCTTTTATGGTGATAATATGTATTTGACGCCGCTATATACTGCGCAAAGAGTTTCTCCGGTAGGAAGAACTTTGGGAGTTTCAGGCGCAGAGATTGGTGCAGACCAGAGAAGGGTTTTGGGGCAGGAGGAGATTAATAAGCCTAAAGAGTGCCAGACCTGTAAGAATCGCAAGTATCAGGACGGTTCTGACGAATCGGACGTATCATTTAAAACGCCGGCTCATATAGCGCCTGAGAATTCTGCCGCTATGGTTATGCGGCATGAGCAGGAGCATGTTGCTAATGCACGTCAGGAGGGTGCAAAGGATAACAAGCAGTTGATTTCTGCAACGGTTTCTTTAAAGATTGGAGTATGTCCGGAGTGCGGCAGAACTTATGTAGCGGGAGGACAGACTAACACAACTATAAAGACGACTTATGATGAAACCAATCCTTATGATGCAGGAAGAAAGGTTGTAGAGGGAAGCTTTCTTCGGGGAATGAATGTGGATTTAGCGGCCTAGCGTATTGTATCGCTCATATTTTGCTAATTGGTTTGCCTGAAGCTTTATCTGTTAAGCAGGCTTCAACAGTGCAGAGAATAAGTAATACACCTTCGTGGAACAATATCTACGGAGGTGTTTTTTATGTTATACACTATAGAGAACGGAAATATCAGGAAAATAGACAGGGAGGAGTTTGTAAAGTATAAGGAAAATCCCATACTGTGTTATATGAAAACGGAGCATTTAAAAAACTTAAGCGATGTATTTGATATTTCACCCGATATTATAGAGCAATGCGAGGTGATTGATACAAATTTTCGCAGCGCGTTTAAGATTGAAGATGGAATGATTTACGGTGATTTGACAGTAGTCGACGCACTGCATTTAGAATCAAACCGCGGTCAGATTGCCCTGTTTTTGAGAAAGAACAGAATATTTATTTCGCCTATTTTGCAGGAAAAAAATGAAATTGAGAAAATTATAAAAAGGGCGGTGAAACGTTTTGACAGTCGGGTTACATTATTAAAGCTTTTGTATGCAATTTTGGACGAGCTGATTTCAGGTGGTAATGAAAGCCTTGAAAATATGGAAAAGCAGATGGTTGATATGGAACATACTATTATTGACAATCGAGTGAGTGAAAGTATGAATAAGGACATTTTTTATATGAAGAAAAAGCTGCTTGTATTAAAAAACTATTATGAGCAAATGATTGAATTAGGCGAACTTTTAAAGGAGTGGGGAAAGGATTTGTTTGGAGACGAGAAAACAGAATATTTTTATCCTCTGATTGAAAAGATGAAAAGATTGTCTGCGAATACTCAGAATGCGAAAGAGGGCCTTATCCATTTGAGGGAGGCGTTAGATGCAAATCTTGAATATAATCTTAACAGGATTATGAAGGTGTTTACGGTGGTGACTACTATTTTTGCTCCGCTTACGCTTATTACCGGATGGTACGGAATGAATTTTAGCAATATGCCGGAGCTTGAATGGAAATATGGATATGTTATGGTATTGGGCTTAAGTATTGCTGTGGTACTAGCCTGTATTTTATTTTTTATTAAAAAGAAATTATTGTAATAGATTTTTATTGGTTTGATTGGTAAGATGTGGTATAATATCCGCGAAGGCAATAAGACGCTCGCTTCGGGAGGCATTTGACGAGTATACACATCGAGACGTCAGTCGAGATGGTAAATATATCATAATAATAAGACAAGAAAGGGGAATGGCAATGGGTAAAAAAGGTAAAGTTATTTTAGCAGGGGCGGCTGCAGCAGCGGCTGCTACAGTGATTGTCGCAAAAAAGCAGAAAGATATGAAGGCGGAGGGTAAGTCAGTTGCCGGAATTGATTTAGACGAAAAGTTTAAGCAATTTAAAGATAAGGTAGAGGAACTTCAGATAATGGCAGCTAATGCAACTGCAGAACCGAGAGAGAATTTAAGGGTTACGATTCAGAATATTAAAGGTGATGCAGTAAGCCATACCGAGGAATTGAAGCGTAAGGCAGAACGCAGCAAGAGTAAGCTGTCTTCCGAACTGATTAAGGCGCAGATGAATTATGAGGTGAAGAAGGAAGAGTTTGAGAAGGAATTTGAACAGAAGAAATATGAATCACAGAAGGCTAAGGATGAAGCAAAGGCTGTCCGTAAGGCTGAGGATGCAGCTATTATGATGGATTTTGCTTTGGAGATGGTAGAGCAGGCAACATTGACAAGACTTGAAGCAAAGGAACTTGCTGAAGACTATAAGGAGAAATATGGCGAAGAGATTTCTTTGGATGATGAAGAAGAGATTGAAGATGATGTTGAAGACGACCTTACAGACGACGATTTTGATGAAGACGATTATGATGAAGACGATTATGAGAATTAACCGCTAAAGCAAAAGTAAGGATATATACAGATAACATAATACAAAGAAAGAGGATTGGTGACATGGCATTATTACAACAGTGGAGAGATTGGGCATATGCTTATGATGATCGCACGAGAGAGGGCAAGCAGTTTTGGGCAAGCTATTTTGAGATGGAGAAAGGCATTTATCAGCAATTGCTCAGTAATCCTTCCGATAAGGTAAGCGGTACGGTAGAGGAGATTGCAAAAAGATATGAGACAGAGCCTCTGCTGATGGCGGGCTTTTTAGATGGGATTAACGACAGCTTGGTTAAACCGAATCCCATTGATACGATGGAGAAGGATACGCAGGTATCGCTTGATATTGATTTAGAGAAGTTATATTACAATATGGTGGCGTGCCGAGCCGACTGGCTCTATAATTTAGAGGAGTGGGAACCGCTATTATCTAAAGAAAGACGGGAGCAGCTTTATAAAGAGCAGAAGATGTCAGCCACAGTTGTGAATAAAGAGCGCAAGATTGGGAGAAATGAACCATGTCCTTGCGGCTCAGGAAAGAAATATAAAAAGTGTTGCGGTGCAGGAAAATAAATTATCAAGAATATAAAACCTGCAGAAATTATGTTAAATACCCAGAATTTATATTCTGGGTTTATTAAATGGAGTGGAATTATGGAATATGAAATTGATGTGCATACGCACACACTTGCCAGCGGTCATGCTTATAGCACCATTCAGGAGATGGTTATGGCGGCAAAGGACAAGGGTTTAAAAGGCGTAGGTATTACAGAACATGCGCCGAGTATGCCGGGAAGTTGTGAAGATATTTATTTTAGAAATTTAAGAGTTGTGCCAAGACAGATGTACGGCGTTAATGTGCTGCTTGGAGTAGAGCTTAATATATTAAACGAGCAGGGAGATGTAGATCTGCCGGATTATATATTAAGAAGGCTTGATGTGCGGATTGCCAGTGTACACCGCAATGTATTTCCACCGAGCACCGGTAAGGTTTTGATGAATTCCATCGAGAAGGCGCTCAATAACCCGTATGTAGATATTTTGGGGCATCCGGACGATGGGCATTATGAGTATGATTATAAACGTCTTGCAGAGCTGGCCGCCGCTAATAATAAAATTATTGAGATAAATAATGCTTCTCTTAGGCCTTTAGGCATACGCCCTAACGCTTATGAAAATGATTTAAAGCTTTTATCTTACTGTAAAGATAGAAAAGTCAATATTATTGTGGGAAGCGACGCTCATGTTTCTTTTGATGTTGGCGCTCATGAAGAAGCAGTTAAGGTGCTTAATGAAGCGGATTATCCTGATGAGCTTATACTTAATTACCATATGGATAAGCTGCTTGCAATTTTAGAAGAGCACAAAATGGAATGGGCTGATAAATAGCGTATAGGGGTTCTTTTCCTTGAAAATGCAGTCTGTATGTGATATTATGTCAAGGTAGAGCGGTAGTGCGTTAAAGTATAATAACAATGTGTATATGCGAGGTAAGGTGTATGAGTAAGGGAATCAGAACAAAGGAAGTTCAACAATTGTTTGAGGCAATACAGACCTTAAATAATGTGGAAGAGTGCTTCACATTTTTTGAAGATGTGTGCACAGTGAATGAGATTTTATCCATAGCACAGCGTTTTCAGGTGGCAAAGCTGCTGAGAGAACAGCATACATATACGGAGGTAGCGGAAGCAACGGGAGCTTCCACTGCCACTATAAGCAGAGTCAACCGTTCCCTGATATATGGTAATGACGGATACGAGCTGGTGCTTAATCGTATGGAACAGAATAGTGATTAGAGTATTTAATTTTCTTTTTTCTCCTTTTTAGATTCTTTCTTGGAAGAATCTTCTTTTGTTTTAGGAGCGTAGCTGTCAATCAGCTTTTCCATCAGCTTTTTTTTCAAATATATATCGTAGCTTAAAAGAGCCATAAAAGAAAAATTAGCAAGATACTCGCCCTTCTCGCCCTCCACATCTGCAAATAAGGACTTGGACAGGTTGTGCGTAGCATCAATATTCTCTAATATGTTTTTAAAATGCGTGTGCTCCGCTTTAAAAATAGCGCTGTAAATCTCATCCATAGAGGAGGGAGTCTTTCCGTCGCAGAAATATTCAATCATAGGTCTCAAAATCTGCTGAATATCGGAAATTGACAAGCAATTTTTAAAGTAATAAATATAAATTAAAAGATAAATATGTTCCTTGGAATATTTCTTTTTAATTGGAGGGGGCAGCAAATCATTCTTTGTGTAGTTGTTAATCATGGTTTTTGTCAGTGTTTTATCAGATTCAAAACGCTTTGTGTTGGCAAGCTGTGAATCCATAAACGTGGTGACTTGATCCATATATAATTCAATAGAAGGTACATCCTCCGGCTTAATGTAATCTAAGCGTACCCACTCCTTAATTAATTCCTTAATACGATTTCTTTTATTGTTCATATTTACCTCTTCTCAGATGTTTTACTATATTCTTACTATATTATATAGTTTTTAAAACTACATGTAAAGCTGTTTTTAGAAAGAAAAATAAATAAGTGCTTTTTGGTAGACCGGAATTATAAAATATAGTATAATGAAACCACTTAATGACCGTCATTTGACAAAATACGATAGTTTTTGATAGTGACATTCTATATTTTTGGTTAAGGAGGATACATTATGGGAATTTTAAAAAGGTTTGGTGATATTATGTCATCCAATATCAATGCGCTGCTGGACAAATGCGAGGACCCTGCTAAGATGATTGACCAGACTCTCCGCAATTTGGAGAGCGATTTGGGTAAGGTTAAGGCGGAGACTGCTTCTGTTATGGCAGACGCGCAGGCGGCTAAGCGTAAGCTTGATGATTGTAACGAAGAGATTGACAAGATGCAGAAGTATGCAGAGAAGGCGCTTGCTGCCGGCAATGAAGCGGATGCAAGAAAGTTTTTAGAGAAGAAGCAGCAGCTTACTTCTAAACAGCCGGCGCTTCAGGAGGCTTATAATGCCGCACAGGGCAATGCAGATAAGATGCGTCAGATGCATGATAAGATTGAGGCAGATATCGCTAACTTAAACGAGCGGCGCGATGCTATAAAGGCAAAGGTTGCGGCAGCTAAGACTCAGAAGCACATGAATAAGATGACAAGCTCATTTGAGGGAGCTGCAGACAGCATGGCGGCATTTGATAAGTGGGAGGCTAAGGCCGATAAGATGTTAGACGAGGCAAATGCCATGAGCGAGCTTAACAGTGGCGAGGATTCTATTGATGATTTGGCGGCTAAGTATGATAATCCGGCGAGCAGCAGTTCAGTTGATGATGAGCTGGCAGCTTTAAAGGCAAAAATGGGTATGTAGACAATAGCTTAGATTACGGGCGGGGTTTACTCCGCCCCTTTGACGGTAAAAGGAGAGTAATATGGCGGAGAATGTGTACTACTGCGAGGGATGCGGAGGTATCATGGTATGGGATCCGGTTTCACAGCAGTTAAAATGTCCAAACTGCGGCAACGCGCAGCAGATGGAGAACCATAAGGAAACTATCATAGAACACAGCCTTACAATAGATGATAAAAGACTCATTAAGGCAACTGAAAAGGAAAGCCAGACAATGGAATGCAATGGTTGCGGTGCAAAGATTGAAGTGAGCGGTAATGATACCGCAGCAAAGTGTCCTTATTGCGGTTCTTCATACGTTTTGTCGGCTAAACAGGAGGATGTGTTGAAGCCTGACGGAGTTATTCCGTTTAAACTTGATAAACCTTCGGTAGCTGAGACTTTTCGCAAATGGATTAAAGGAAGATGGCTTGCTCCGGGCGATTTAAAGCGTTTATATCAGGGAGGCGGATTTGAAGGCATTTATGTTCCGTACTGGACTTTTGACGCACAGTGTTCGTGCCCGTATGATGCTGAGGGAGGCAATCGCAGAACGGAGACTTATGAGGATAGCGAGGGCAACGAGCATACCAGAACAGTGGTGGACTGGTATCCAACGAGAGGACATATTAATCATTTTTTTGACGATGTGCAGACTACTGCGTCTAAGCGTTTTAAGGGAGGATTGCTAAGCGGCTTGGAACCATATGATTTTAGGGAATTATCTTCATATGACGCCAAGTACATATCAGGATACTTGTCAGAGAATTACAGTATTGGACTTAAAGACGGTCACAGTTCGGCAAGGCTGGAGATGGATAATGCGCTTAGGAATATGGCGCGCAATGAGGTAATGATAAGGTATGACGAGTGCCGCAATGTGCGGATATATCCCACATATTTTAATGAAACATACAAATATGTGCTTGTGCCGGTGTATTCAAGAAGCTATAATTTTAAAAATAAAACTTATACTGTTGTTATAAACGGACAGACAGGCAGCATTAAAGGCGAATATCCAAAGAGCCCTGTTAAGATTGCGTTAATTATCATTGCCATTATTTTAGCGTTGCTTGGAATATATATGGCGAATAACAAATCATCAGAAAATGGCGCAAGCAATACAAAAGATGCGTCAGTTGAGCAGTTGGCAGCGCAGAATATAACAGAGTGTCCGGAAACGGTGACAATTTCCGGCGGCGGGACGTCCTTAAAGTATCAGGAGGAATTTAAGTAATAATATATTTATAAAGGAGATATAAAATGGGAATATTAAATCAATTTTCAAACGTTGTAGAATGGGAAGAATACAGAGATGATATTATTTTTTGGAAATGGTCTAACAAGGAGATTAAAAAGGGCTCTAAGTTGATTATACGCCCCGGACAGGATGCTGTGTTTATGTTTAATGGTAAACGCGAGGGAGTTTTTACAGAAGAAGGCAGCTTTGATATTGAATCAGAAATTATACCATTTCTCTCTACTCTTAAAGGTTTTAAGTTCGGTTTTAACAGCGGTATGCGCGCTGAGGTACTCTTTGTTAATACTAAGGAATTTACAGTAAAATGGGGTACGAAGCAGGCTATTAATATTCCGAACCCGCAGCTTCCGGGAGGACTTCCAATCAGGGCTTTAGGAACCTTTAACTGCAAAGTAAGCGACTATCTTGCGCTCATTGAAAATATTGCAGGAGTAAAGCAGCAATATACAATTGAAGATATAAGAGAGCGTGTGTCAGCGGTTTTAGACAGCTTCCTCATGAAATGGATTATGCAGGAGGGCAAGGATATGTTCAATCTTCAGGCTAATGCCATAGCCATTGGAAATGGAATTAAGGAAGATTTGGACATGGAGATTAGTAAGATAGGAATTTCTATTACAGGCTTTAACATTCAGTCCTTCAATTATCCTGAGGAGGTTCAGAAGATGGTGAACAAGGTTGCCGGGCAGGGAATGGTTGGCGACGTTGGAAAATACCAGCAGGTCAGTATGGCAGATTCTATGGCAAATGGTAATGCCGGCGGCAGCGCAGCGGCAGATATGGCTGGAATGATGATGGGAATGCAGATGGGACAGCAGATGGTAAACCAGATGAATGGGAATAATGCCGGAGGCGGTATGAATAACGCCGGCGCATCTCCAAAGTTTTGTCCGAATTGCGGAACTCCGACAAATGGCGCAAGATTCTGTAGCAATTGCGGCAATAAATTAGCATAGAGTATGTATTTAAGCTGCGAAGAATGCATTTGATACAGGCAGGAATAATATTTTGTCTGTGTTAATATTCAGCTTTGAGTTTTTAAGATTATTAAGGAGATAACAATGAGTATATATGATACTTTGAATTCCCAGCAGAAGGAGGCTGTTTTTTGTACAGAAGGCCCCCTTCTTTTGCTTGCAGGGGCAGGTTCAGGAAAAACAAGGGTTCTTGTTCACAGAATAGCCTATTTAATAGAAGAAAAGGGAATTAATCCATGGAACATACTAGCAATTACCTTTACAAACAAGGCGGCGGGAGAGATGAGGGAAAGAGTAGACGATATGCTGGGGTACGGTTCAGACAGTGTTTGGGTGAGTACATTCCACTCTGCATGTGTCAGGATTTTAAGAAGGCATATCAATAATCTTGGGTACGAAAATAATTTCTCCATATATGATTCTGATGATCAGAAAAAAGTGATAAAGGAAATATATAAAAGGCTTAATATTGATTCTAAACAGCTTCCGGAAAAGGCGGCGATTAATTCCATTTCCAAGGCAAAAGAGCAGTATCAGACTCCGGATGAGTATAAAAGCGAAACGATGGGCAATTACCGCGAGGAGCAGATTGCAAGAATATACATAGAGTACCAGAAACAGTTAAAGAACAGCAACGCTTTGGACTTTGATGATTTGATTATGAAGACAGTGGAGCTTTTTGAGCGTTTCCCAGAGGTACTGAATGTTTGGCAGGACAGGTTTCGTTATATTATGGTGGATGAATATCAGGATACTAACAGGGTACAGTTTTTATTGCTTAAAAAACTTAGCGAGCGTTATAGGAATCTGTGTGTAGTGGGCGACGACGACCAGTCGGTTTATGGATTTAGAGGAGCGGATATAAGAAATATTCTTGACTTTGAAAATGTTTATCCGGATACAAGGGTTATTAAGCTTGAGCAGAATTACCGTTCCACAAAATGTATATTAGAAGCGGCAAACGGTGTTATTCATCACAATTACGGAAGAAAGGATAAGACTCTCTGGACAGAAAATGAAGATGGAGATAAGGTTTCATTTATCCAGTATCAGGACAATTATGAGGAAGCTAACGGAATTGCAGGTATTATAGAGGAGATTGTTTCCAAAGGGTTAAAATATAGTGATATTGCTATTTTGAATCGTACTAACGCTCAATCCAGAGTATACGAGGAAAAGCTGATGATTAGAAATATTCCCTACAAAATTATTGGCGGCGTGAATTTTTACGCCCGCATGGAGATAAAGGATGTGCTGGCGTATTTGAAGCTTTTAGATAACCCTTTAGACGACCAGGCAGTAAAAAGAATTATCAATGTCCCAAGACGCGGGATAGGGCAGACCACCATAGGACGGATTCAGAATTATGCGCTTATCCGCGGAATAGGATTTATGGACGCCATAGATATGGTCGAGGATATTCCTGATATTTCAGGCGCCGCTAAAAAGAAGGTGTCAGCATTTGCAGATTTAATAGATGAATTAAGAGTTTGTGCGGAAAATGAAGATTTGTGTACCCTGTTTGACTGTGTCGTAAATGATACAGGCTACAGTGACGCTCTGGCGCTGGAAGGTACTGAGGAGGCAAAGGAAAGACTGGAGAATTTAGAGGAGCTTAAGAACAAAATTGCGGCTTATATGGAGGAAAATGAACATCCTACTCTCTCCGGACTTTTAGAGGAAATTGCATTGATTGCGGATATTGATTCCATGACAGGGGATGATGCAGTGCTTATTATGACCATTCACAGCGCTAAGGGGTTAGAGTTTCCCTGCGTGTTTATGGGAGGAATGGAGGATGGAGTTTTCCCCGGATATAGAAGCATAAACTCCGAAACTGAAGATGAATTGGAGGAGGAGAGAAGACTGTGTTATGTAGGCATTACAAGAGCCAGACAGCTACTATACTTAAGCGCCGCAAAAAGGCGGATGATGAATGGACAAACTCAGTATAACAGGGTATCAAGGTTTGTACACGAGATTCCTCCATTGGTACTTCAATCCGAGGTGGAGGAGGATACATTTTCTTCCGGTTCTCCCATGCATTTTGCGCCGTCTTATCAATTAAAAAGCAAAGACAGCGGCGCAGACTTTGGCAGAACGGAACACATGTCTTTTGGAACACAGTCGCCGGCGCTTGACTATGAGGAAGGAGACAGGGTGCGGCATATCAAGTTTGGAGCAGGCAGGGTTCAGGAGATTGTTTCGGCAGGAGCGGATTATGAAGTAGAGGTTTTATTTGAAAAATATGGAGTTAAAAGGATGTTTGCTTCATTTGCCCAATTAAAAAAAGAAGAATAGTATATAGTAAAATAGGGAAATCTATGTTATACTATAGAACATAAAGAACGAAAAGGCGATAAGAGGGCCTGAAGAAAAATAATCTGAAGAAAGGATGTAGTAATATGAAGAATTTTGAGGATTTAATGAATGTTGCGAAGTTTGTAAAGAAGGAGGAGGAAGATAAGACCTCTAAGAAGATTGTTGTTGCGTTGGCAATTATAGGAGCTATTACTGCTGTTGCGTTGATTGCATATGCAGTATATTCTTATATGACACCAGATTATCTGGATGATTTTGAAGATGATTTCGATGATGACTTCGATGACGACATCTATGATGATGACGACGATTCTGCATTGGCAGATTAGTTTTAAAAAAGGCGTTCTGAACAATCAGAACGCCGATTTATACTGTTGGTATAAAAATGTTTTACGCATCCCCACTCAACGCGGCTGTTTTACAAGGTTTTTGGGCATTTTTAAAGTTATAAAAAAGTTGTTGACAATTTTAAAACCCTGTAATATAATACTACTTGTGCTGCAAAAGAGGTTCGCTCTTATAAGCGGCGGGGTGTGGCTCAGCTTGGCTAGAGCGCTTGATTTGGGATCAAGAGGTCGCAGGTTCGAATCCTGTCACCCCGATCATACAGTTTCATATAGTACATTTTCTTGCGGGTGTAGTTCAATGGTAGAACGTCAGCCTTCCAAGCTGAACACGAGGGTTCGATTCCCTTCACCCGCTTTCATTTATGCAATAATGAAGTTATATGTTTCGGTAGCTCAGCTGGATAGAGCAACGGCCTTCTAAGCCGTGGGTCGGGGGTTCGAATCCCTTCCGGAACGTTATGGTGGGTATGGCACAGTTGGTCAGCGCGCCAGATTGTGGCTCTGGAGGTCATGGGTTCGAATCCCATTACCCACCTGTTACCCATATAATGGGTCATCGCCAAGCGGTAAGGCACAGGACTTTGACTCCTGCATTCGCTGGTTCGAATCCAGCTGGCCCAGTCAAAGAACGACCTCGTTCTTGGTAATACTACAAGGGGTATTAGCTCAGTCGGTAGAGCACTTGACTTTTAATCAAGTTGTCCGGGGTTCGAATCCCCGATGCCTCATACCTTAAAGCTGCATGGAATACGGATTGAATCCGGTTTTCATGCAGCTTTTATTTATTAAAAGTTTTTTGAAATAAGTTTTGTAAAAACAGACTATATGTGGTATGATAGATTAATCAAAGATACTAATGCTGTAATAATTTTTTGGCGGGGAGATATATAATGGAGGCAGGTTATGCGCAAAAAATTTCGGCAGGTATTGTCAATTGTAATGTCGGCTATTTTTGTAATGGCAATAACGTCAATTATAATAGCAAAGTCTATGAAGCTGTCGGCAGATGTTGTCCGCGGACTGGAATATAGCGTAGTTTTTTTGGCGTTAGCGCTTGTTATATTATTTATAGTAATTGACCAAGTTATAAAAAAACAGATGATTGATGGTTTATACCAACTAATTAGAGATATGGAGAGTATTGCAAATGGTAATCTTGATGTTTTTTCCTGCGTGAGGGGCAATTTGGAGTTTGAGCGCATGAGCAAGGGGATTAACGCTATGGTTCGCAGTATTACAAGAACAAGCGGTATGCTGTCCAGAGTATTTGAGATGATGGATGCGCAGTTTGCAGTATTTGAATTTAACGATGAATCTAAGCGTGTAACTAAGACAGACCGGTTGGGGATGCTGCTTGGGATTCCCATAGATGAAATTGGACCGATGATACAGGATAAACAGTTATTTCGCACCCGATTGGCATGGATTATGAAATCTCCCATTTCCGAGGAGGAGGGGGTATATAAGATAGGTACTGCCGAACATCCGAGATATATAAGGATTAATATGATACAGGACGACGGTTCTACATTTGGAATGGTTGCAGATGTAACGGAAGACATTAAGAAAAAGCAGGCAATTATAAAGGAACGTGATTATGATCCGCTGACAAAGATTAGAAACCGGCGGTCATTTGAAAGAGATGTTACCAAGCTTTTACATACCCGCAATTTAACAGAGGGAGCTATGATAATGATAGACCTCGATAAGTTTAAGGGAATAAATGACAATTATGGCCATGCTTTTGGAGATGAGTATCTGCAAAAGGCAGCGGGATTTATTTCACGCTTTAGCAAGGAAAACAGTATTGTTGCCAGACGCTCAGGTGATGAATTTTATCTGGTAGTATATGGTTTTAACAGCAAAGATCAGATTCGCCAGCTTGCAAGAGATTATTATAAGCTGCTGGCAGATGAACCTATTGATTTTCCTGATGGAACAAAGAGGCCGATTGGCATGTCAATGGGAATTGCGTGGTATAGAAAGGGTATTAAGGATTTTGATTCCTTTTTAAAATGCGCTGACGATGCGCTTTATGAAGCAAAGGAAGGCGGACGCAATACCTTTGGTGAAAAAGAATTCCAATAATTATGTATGAGGTGAATGTAACATGAAGAAATTTAACAAATATATAATGCTGGCGGTATTTACAATCTTTATAAGTATGGGTATGCTTGGCTGCAGCGGAGAAAAGAAAGGCCCAAGCGGCGTTTACACAGTAGGGGATAAGGTTACTTACATTGAGTTTGATGGCGAAAATGTTACTTTGCAGTTAGGACAATTGTCTGCGGTTGGTAAATGGGAGCTTGATAATGATAAGCTCACAATTACCTATGACAATAACGCCGGAGTGAAGGAGTATATCTATAATGCAGAGGACGATACTATTGAAGCGCCATCGGGGGAAATATTGACTAAAATCGAGTAACATAATAAAGCTTCATTTTCTTGACAAGCAGTGAACATTCGTGTAATATAATCAAGTATTTTTAATAAGCGGATATGGCGGAATTGGCAGACGCGCCAGATTTAGGTTCTGGTAGGCAAACCCTGTGCAGGTTCAAGTCCTGTTATCCGCATTATATGGTGAAGGAATTGGAGATTTACACCATAATTTGTGCATACGCAGATAAATAAAGGCTCTTAGAAGTTTTAAAGGATTTCTAAGGCCTTTATTTTTACTTAAATAAAAGAGAAAAAGTTTGTGCAATTTGCGGTTTATAATTGAAAATGTAAATATTATCTGTTATAATGTAGAGGAATGTGGTGATTGCTAGCTAACGCTTATAGCGTGGGGGGGGGGTAATCATTTAGCATGATATTTTATGCAAGGAGTGTGTCGAGATGAGTGATTTTAGTACGGAATTAGAGATTTTACAGGATGAGAATTTCGCAATAAAAGCTCCTAAAGGATTTAAGGGAGAAGACTGGAAAAGCAAGAGTGGGCGTCCTGGACGGGTGTTGTATAGCAGATTTTCACCGGATTATATGACCAGCGATTGTTACATAACTGTTTCTACGATTGCAAGAGATCCTATTATTGACGAGATTCGTAAACGTATTGAAAAGCATTTAGGTAAGGATGGTTTTGATTTTAAGTTTCAGGATGTCGGAGATCGCCATTTTGTGTTGTATTTCCATGAAGAGGAGATGGACTATAAGACATATCATGCTTTTATTCTTTTAAGCGAGAAAAAGGCGGTTATGATGGATGTAGTGTTTAATGCCGGATTTGATAACAGCAGGGAGGTTGCGGAAGCAATTATTACTTCCATTCGTACAAACTTTAAGTCAGAGGTTTCGGAGGAAGAGCTGGCTGCAGATGCAGCAAGACTGGAGGCAGAGGACAGGGCGGAGGCTGCCAAGGAAGCCGCTAAGAAGGCTCAGATTGCAGCGCAGGGCAATGTGTCTGCAAGTACGCCGAAGGCTCCGCAGCATACTGTTGCTGAGATGAAGGAGGAGCCGCAAGGAGAGGCTTCTTATGATACAGAGCCTGTAGAGGAGGAGCCGGCTGAGCTGGTTCAGGAGGCTGCCAAGGATGCAGGACAGGAAGAAGCTTTAAAGCAGCCTGAGAATACAGAGGTAACATTTGACTCCTCAGATGAAGGAAAACATAAGCAGATTATATATGATGCTATTAAACAGCAGAACCGTATGACATTGAGCGAGCTTCAGGCAGTTCCTGAGCTGTTGTCTCTTGATTTGGGACGTATGGAGATTACAAAGCTGCTGAATGTTATGATTCGCGACAAGATTCTTGTACGTTTGGAGGAAGCTGATAATATTTATTTTGCAATTCCGGGGATGGAGAAGGCTGCGGCTTCTTCAATGGATGAATCCGATTCTGCACACGATAGTACCGGAAGTGATTTGGATCCAATGGATCAATATAAGATTGACATGGAGAAATATAAGGCGGATTTGGCTGAATGGAAGAAGTCTAAAGACTTCTTTGGAAGGACTGACAAGCCAAAGCCTGTAGAGCCGGTTAAACCTAAAAAGAAAAAGTAATATACATTAGTAAACTAACAGTGAAATGCACCTCGCATGATTGCGAGGTGTTTGTTTTAAATACAGGAAGGAGTGTATAAATAGTATGAAGATTTGTATTTATGGTTCTGCCAGCAAGAATTTGGCGCCTGTTTATATGGAGGAGTGCAGAAAGCTGGGAGAGGAAATAGGAAGACGCGGACATGGACTTGTATTTGGAGGAAGTTCCAGAGGTTTGATGGGAGCTATTGCAGATGGGGTTTCCAGCTATAATGGAGAGATTTTGGGAATTGCACCGCGATTTATTGACGAGGAAGGAGAATTTTACAAAGGGTGTACTGATTTCATTTATACGGAGACTATGAGTGAACGCAAGGATTTGTTTCAGATTAATGCGGATGCATTTATTATTTTACCGGGTGGAATCGGTACGTTTGATGAATTTTTTGAAACAATTGTGTATAAAGGCTTTGGACAATCTGATAAGCCTGTGGTGCTGTTTAATGTGAATGGCTATTTTGATAAGCTGGAGGAGTTGATGCAGGTAGCAATTGACCAAGATTTTGTCAGAGTTGATGAAAGTGAGCTTTATGATTTGGCTTCTACTGTGGAACAGGTATTGGATTTGATTGAACAGTAGTAATATTAGCGTTATTATTTATAGTAGTATTTATTTGGTAAAATTAACAAAAAAAGTTAAATATCTATTGAAGAAATATGCATTTTGTATTAAAATTAATATGTTGGTTGTGCGGACGTTAATGTAAGGTTCAATGCAACCATATAAGCAGCCTGAGCGGATTTATTTTTAAGGCTGCAGTAGTGTTATAGGCTGTAAAGCCTATGTTATTGTGTAAATGATAATGGATGGAGGAGTAAAATGCAAAAACAAGAAATTAAGGATAAATTTGTAGAAGTAATCAGCGATAATCTTACAGAATTGGATGCGGATTCAGTGGATGTAACAGCTAATTTTGTGGAAAATTATGATGTTAATTCAATTCAGTTGATTCAATTACTGGTGGCGGCTGAGGAGACGTTCAATGTTCAGTTTGACGACAGGGAACTGGCATTGTCGAAGTATCAAAGCTTTGAAGATGTGATTGATAAGATTGACAGTAAGGTGAATGAATAGGAGGTTACATAGATTATGGCAGATAGAAAGATTTTACCGGTTAAGTATCCGAAGATTACTTCTTGGCAGTGGCATGCCACACTATTTTCAATTTTAGGGGATGATGAGAACTTTAAAAAATGGGTATTTAGTAATTATATCCAACTGCGTTGCTATCATATTACGGAGATTTTTACCGGAGATGATATGCTGTTTACAGATATTATGCCCGGAAGTTCTTCCTTGAAGGAGTGTCCGTATATTATTACGTCTTTAATGACTAAAGGACAGATTGACAGTTATTGCGGCGGAGATGTATTGGATTTCATTATTAAGACTATTGATATGGGCGGATATGTATATGGAGTTTTTGATGAAGCTAAGATTATTTGTGATGTTGAGCTTGATTACAAATTCCCGCATGAGCTGTTTATTTACGGTTATGATAAGGAGAAGAAGATTTTCAATGTAGGCGACTTTACATTTAATGAAAAGTATGCCCATACCACAGTTACTTTTGATGAGGTTGAACGTGGATATAATGTGATTGCGCCTAAGGACGACCATATGTTTAAGGATGATTATAAGGGAGTCCGCGGTCTTTATGTTATCTGGAAGAATAATGAGACTCCATATTATGAGCTGGATGTTAAGCTTATTACAAGAACTCTGCATGAATATTTGGAGTGCTTGGATACTAAGGACCATTTTCGTATGATGAGGAATCGTTTTGATGATACAATTTTTGGTCTTGACGTTTATGATACTGTTTATGAGCAGACCATGAAACAGGTTGATACAGGCGATTTTGATATTAGAGCTATACATATTATGTATGACCATAAGGTACTTATGTATAACCGTATTAAGTATATGATGGAACATGGCCTTTTAAAGGATAATCAGGCAATGGTTGAAGAGTATGGCAATGAGGTTATGGAGAATATATTGGCTGCACGTAACCTGCTTATTCGTATTTCTATTTCCGGACAGACAGAGTACAAGGAGCGTTTTAAGGGATACTTTGAGAACGCTAAGAAAAAGGAAGTGGAGATTCTTAATAAGGTGCTTGCAGAATTAGAGGGCAGATAATTGATTTATGTTCACGTATATGATATTGAGAGAACAATGAAAGTATTTGATGAGAACCAGCGGCAACGTATGTTGTCGCTGGTTTGCATTAGCAGGAAACAGACGGTTGATAAGATTACGCTTAAGGATAAGAGCAATAAAAGACTGCTGGCCGGTTATTTGTTGGAGAGAACGCTTAGGGAATATGCAGTACAGATGGCTAACCCTATAGAAGCTATGGAATTTATTGTAGAAGAAAATGGAAAGCCAGTCTTAAATGGAAGGCAGGATATTTTTTTTAATATGTCACACTCAGGTAATATGGTAGTTATAGCTGTTGGCGATACCGCTATGGGAGTGGATGTGGAGCTTACAGATACATGTACCGAGAAGGTAGCAAAACGTTTTTTCCATGCGAATGAGTGGGAGTATATTGAGAGTTATAAGGGGAATAAAAAGCCTCTTTTGGCTAGGTGCTGGACTATGAAGGAGGCATATATAAAATATACGGGCGAAGGTCTTAAAAAACCGCTTGATTCTTTTGAAACCGTAATAGATAGTGGCGATATTATAGGAAAAGAAGAGCTTATAGAGCATTTTATTGATGTGAAAAAGGAGTATACCTGCTCTTTGTGTTGTGACAGAACCGAGGAGTTTAAAGTGTTTTATCATAATGAAGTTGTAGTTCCACAATAAGGTTTTTAGGTATTTGGAATGATAAGATAAGTGAAAAAATGTGGGTTTTGATGAGGGGATAAATAAAAAAGCGGAAACCTTAGAATTAGGTTTCCACTTTATTAAAATAACGTGCGTGAGAGGATTCGAACCCCCGACACCTTGGTCCGTAGCCAAGTGCTCTATCCAGCTGAGCTACACACACATAATGAATGAAATAAATATAAAGCATGTTCATTCAACGTTTAGTATTGTAGCAAAAACATTGAGTAAAGTCAAGTGATAAAAGGAAAAACCGAATTTTTTTATATCAGGAAGATGATAACTGTAAAGTTAAGCTATTGTCAGGTTTCATTTTTACGAAAATAGTGGTATACTATATAAACATAAAATGAGAGAGGGTAAGATACATATGAATCAGGAAGAAATTTTAATTGCAATGGTGGATACTTTGGAGAGTACAACTAAGCCTATTTTGGAACGGATTGATAGCTTGGAGAAGGAAATTATACAACTTCGTAAGATTGCCCAGAAAAATGAAGGCATGATTCAGGAGTTGTATCAGGCTATGGCGGACGGATATTTGAAGTAAGGATATATAAGTCCGTTGGCTTTAGGCGGCGGGTAGTTCACATAACAGCGTTCTATAAGGTGTTTATTGGACAAGGAGGTAGAGGATGCGTCCTTATAAGGTAGTGCATTCAAAGAGCTGTCATATTGGAAGATTTGAGATATGTATGGATACTATCAGTATCGGTGAAAAGGAGTATCCATATTCTTATACAAGAGTTAATGAAAGTGTGGCAGTGCTTCCTATATGGCAAGGTAAGGCCGGTTTGATAAGGCAGTATCGGCATAGCGTTGACAAGTGGCTTTTGGAGGTGGCGGCAGGAGGCGTCGAGGCTTACGAAAGTCCGGAAGCAGCGGCGGTACGTGAGCTTAGGGAGGAGACCGGCTTTGTAGTTGAGCCTTCAAAACTTGTTTATTTGGGAGCTTTGTATCCGGTTTCAGGCACCAGTAATGAGAGAATGCATTTTTTTGCAGGAAATGCATTTGATTATAAAGAGCCAAAGCGTGAGGAAACAGAATTTATTGAAAATGTATTGGTGACATTTGACGAGTGGGAGCAGATGATTGAGAAAGGCAGTTTTTGTAATGTGTATGGGATTGCGCTGCTGCACAAGTATCGGTTGTGGCTGGAAAAGGGAGGAAATAATGAGTTACGCAGATGATTTATTTATTAAGATGTGTCAGGATATTCTTGATAACGGTTACAGCACAGAGGGAGAGAAGGTCAGACCTCATTGGGAAGATGGCGCCAGCGCCTATACAGTTAAGCAGTTTGGCGTAGTCAACAGATATGATTTGTCAAAGGAATTTCCTGCGCTTACGCTTCGGAAAACATACGTAAAATCGGCTGTGGATGAACTCTTATGGATTTGGCAGAAAAAATCTAATAATGTAAATGATTTGAAGAGCCATATTTGGGACGCATGGGCGGATGAGGATGGTTCTATTGGAAAGGCTTACGGTTATCAGCTCTCCGTTAAACATAAGTATAAGGAGGGTATGATGGACCAAGTGGACAGGGTGATTTATGATTTGAAGAATAATCCCTATAGTAGAAGAATTATGACAAATATTTATGTTCATCAGGATTTACATGCAATGAATTTATATCCTTGTGCATATAGTGTTACCTTTAATGTTACTAAGGAGTCAAATGAGGATAAATTAACCTTGAATGCAGTGCTTAATCAGCGCAGTCAGGATGTTTTGACTGCCAACAACTGGAATGTTGTGCAGTATGCAGTACTGGTTCATATGCTGGCGCAGGTGTGCGATATGAAACCGGGGGCGCTGCTGCATGTAATTGCAGACGCTCACATTTACGATAGGCATATTCCAATTATTAAAGAATTGATAAAAAGGCCGACCTATCCAGCGCCAACCTTTTCCTTGAATCCGGGAGTTAAGGATTTTTATCAATTTACGACAGATGATATTTCCATTGAGAATTATCAGGCAGGAGAACAGATACGGGATATTCCTGTTGCGGTGTAAAGAAATATAATCAGGAGGGATATATGAAGCTTATTGTGGCGGCAGCAGCAGATTGGGGTATTGGGAAGAATGGAGGTCTGCTGGTTAATAACAAAGAAGATATGAGATTTTTCCGTAATACTACCAGCGGGAATGTTGTGGTGATGGGAAGAAAGACTTTGGAAAGTTTTCCAGCAGGCAGACCATTAAAGAATCGGGATAACATTGTGATTACAAACGATACTGCATTTTCAAGAGAAGGGGTATTTGTCGTTCATTCCATAGAAGAGGCAGCGGCATTGGCTAAGGAAAGAGCAGGCGCAGATAAAGAGATTTTTGTAATCGGCGGTGAGAGCATTTACCGCCAAATGCTTTGTCTTGTGGATACGGCATTAGTGACCAGAATGAATAAATCGTATGATGCGGACACATATTTTCCTAATCTTGATGAGAGTGATGAGTGGGAGCTTGAAAAGTATGGCGAGGAGATGGAATATGAGGATGGAACATTCAGATTTTGCACATACATTAAGAAGAAATAACAGAAATATGATTGCGTTGTTGCACATTTCCAAAAATACTTCGAATTATTAAAGCTGAATAGTGGAGAGCGACATCATTCTACCTTTTTCGACGTTATTTTACATTGCGTTATTTATTTTACTCATATATAATTTTCTTTACAGGCATTTTCTAAGCCGAGTACATAATAAAGGAGATTTTTATGAATAAGAATGTATCTTACAAAACCGCAATGACATTTGCAACCGCAAATACTATTTCCATAGATACTAAGGAGTTAGTCATAATTACTGCTGCAGGAACGTTAACCGGAACCGCAGTACTTTCTTCTAATAAAGATTCAGATAGTGCGCCCATTACATTTATGAGGAAAATTGAAACACAAGCTAATGAAGCTTCCGGAAGTTCAGGGGAAGCTATACTGCTTAAAAATGCGACTCTACTAACCGCCTCAGGAATAAAGGAGCATTTTAGCCACTTGTATGTGTTTACTTCTGATATAATAGCATTAACTTGTACCGGACGCGTCAATGATTAGATTAACATCAGCGCCAAGACTCGCAAGCGAGTTTTGAATATAATGCCTCTTTGTAAAATAAGCGAGTTTATTTGTATGAATATGTATAATATGGAATTTTTTACACATGCTATTACTAAAAAGTGTAATAGTGAGGTGTGATATGGTAGAACAGGTAAGTGAGATTAATGAGGCTGAATATCGGCAAAATGTCAGAAGCAGAACGTTTTTTACAGCGGAAATGGGGGAAAATTTGTTTCTTTTTTTATTTGGAGGAATGCTGTATTTTTTTGTTGAAGTAGTGTATAGGGGGTTTTCTCATTATTCCATGATTATTTGCGGAGGTCTTGCATTTTTGGTGATTGGCAGGCTAAATGAGGGAAAATACAGGGATATGCCGATTTTGTCGCAAATGGTAATTGGAGGAATTGTTATTACAGTATTGGAGTTTGTTACAGGAGTTATTGTAAATATAGTTTTTCATGAAAACGTCTGGGATTATTCCCTCGTGCCATATAATATTTTGGGGCAGGTTTGTCTGGCGTATAGTAATTTGTGGTTTTTGGTATCTCCGTTGTGCATTTTCCTTGACGACTTTATAAGATGGTTTATTTTTGGTGAGGAAAAACATCATTACAGACTGGTATAGACATGGAATATTAATATAATTATTTTAGAATAAACTGTTATGTATTGTTATTACTTTGTAAAATTCAGGTGTTTTACTGCATAGAATAGAAATAACTGAATTTTATGGAGATATAATTTTTATGGAACAATTTGAAAATGAAGAGTTACTAAGGGCCAACATGCCTACGGTATTTGCAACACAGTCTGAGAGCAGCGGAGAGCTTGGTATACAGGTTAATTCGGAGATTGCAGAGCTTCCGATAGATAATGCGCTGGTTCAGGTGTTCAATCCGGATGATCCTGAAACTGTGATTGAGGAAGGACGTACTGATGCAAATGGTCAACTTGAGCCATTTACTCTGGAGACTCCGCCATTTGAATATAGTATGGAGCCTAGTGCAGAACAGCCATACTCCACCTATTCTATCAGAATATCAAGGGAAGGATATGACAGTCAGGTTATATCAGGGGCACAGGTACTTGCTAATACAGTTGGCAGGCAAAATATTGTTATGCTTCCAAACCAGCAGAATCAGGAGTTTAGTGAGAGTATTGTAATTGGCCCTCATACTCTATTTGGGGATTATCCTGATAAAATTCCTGAAGCAGAGGTTAAAACTGTGGAGGAGACTGGTGAAATTGTTTTAAGTCGGGTGGTGATTCCGGAATATGTAGTAGTGCATGATGGCGCGCCTTCCGATAATACCGCTGAAAATTACTATGTGAGGTATGCAGATTATATTAAAAATGTGGCGTCGTGTGAAATATATGCTACATGGCCGGAGAGCACGATTATGGCAAATGTATTGGCTATTATGTCATTTACATTAAATCGTGTATACACTGAATGGTATAGAGGAAAGGGGAAAAATTTTACTATTACAAGCTCTACTGCATATGATCATAAATGGATTTTTGGCAAGACAGTGTACGATTCCATAAATCGTGTGGTTGATCAGTTGTTTAACAATTACTTGTCGAGGCCTAATATAGCACAGCCTATACTTACACAGTATTGTGATGGAAATAAGGTGTCGTGTCCGAACTGGATGACGCAATGGGGCTCTAAATATCTTGGAGACCAAGGCTACAGCGCCATTGAGATTCTAAGATATTATTATGGTGATAATATGTATATAAATTCTGCCGAAGAAATTGCAGGAATTCCTTCTTCGTGGCCGGGAGAAGATTTGACAATAGGAAGCGCAGGTCAGAAGGTCAGACAAATGCAGGAGCAGTTAAACCGTATTGCAGAAGCTTACCCTGCAATTTCAAAGATTAGTGTGGATGGCATTTTTGGTGAAAATACAGCAAAAGCAGTTCGGCAATTTCAGAAAATATTTGATTTGCCGACTACCGGAGTAGTAGATTATCCAACATGGTATAAAATTTCTAACATATATGTTGGTGTGTCTAAGATTGCAGAGCTGGTATAGTAAAAATGAGGGGGGGACTTTTACAATATAGTCCCCCATTTTTTGACAAATAAAAGGGGTGTTTTATAAAAACACCCTTTACACTTACATAGTCAAATGTTAAATTAGATACAGAAAAAGGAGATACAGTATCAGCCGCTTAACTGGGTACGCTTGACACCTTTAAAGGTACGGGTGTATAAACTTTTCTCATCAGTATACAGCCAAGTACCTAACACATCCTTTACAATGTAAGCAACCTTGTTTGAAGTTACATTCATATAAAGAACCTGATCAACGTTCAGTTCTTTACACTTAGCCGCTGCAGTTGCTGGATCAGGTGCGGTTAGTTTATGTTTCTTCACTGCCTGTTCTACTGTCATAACAAGACCCCCTTTGCTTCTTGTAATAAATTGCCAGCTTGTTTTATACAAATTATACAATTCAATTTGTTATTTATGGTATCATTATAATATACAACGCAGGTTTTTACAATTATCAATTATTCACAAAAAATATTGATAAAGTAATAAAAATGTTAGTAATCATAGTGCGTATTGAATTTATTAAAACTTTACAATATTTTATGTGACCAATATGTAAGAGGTGATAAAAAGTGTCAAAAATACAAAATTATGACAAGGAAATGGATAAAATTATTGAGGAGATTTGCAGGGAAGGCAGGACTCCAACATTATTGCTGCATAGTTGCTGCGCACCTTGCAGCAGCGCCACTTTGGAACGTTTAGCGAATGTATTTAAAATTACAATATTTTATTATAACCCCAATATTGAGCCGGCAAAGGAGTTTGACAAACGTTTTTTGGAACAGGAAAGATTTATAGGCGAGATAAATACCAAATATCCTATAAAGCTGATAAGGGGAAGGTATAACCCGGAGGAATTTCATAGCGCCATAAAGGGTAAGGAGCATATAAGAGAGGGAGGTGAGCGCTGTTATAGCTGTTATGAGCTGCGTTTAAGGGAAACTGCAAAAACAGCTAAGAGCGGAGGATTTGATTATTTTACCACAACGCTTTCCATAAGTCCCTATAAAAATGCAAAATGGCTTAATGAGATTGGGGAAAGACTGTCTAAAGAGTCGAATGTGCCTTTCCTTTATGCAGATTTAAAAAAGAAAAACGGATATAAGCGGTCCATCGAGTTATCTAAAGAATATAATTTATACAGACAGAATTACTGCGGCTGTGAATATTCCAAGAAGGAGAGAGACGCTTAGCAATGAATTTTTTCATTATTTATACGTGAAGTCTTGTATCAATGCATAAAATATGCTACAATAAGACAATTTGAGAAGAAAGAGAAATTGGGGCTTTATGTGCCTTGAAAGTATCTTTTTTTTTTGAGAAAAATTACTTATTGCTTAGGCTAAGGCATGAATAAAATGCAGGCGTAGAGTATACGTAATGTTATGAAACTGCAATGTTTTATGAATAAGCCGGACAGTAGGTGGAACACATATTACTTGAAAGGAACGGGTGAATTAATGAAAGCATTTCTTATTTTGGAAGATGGACATGTATTTACCGGAGAAAGCATTGGCGCTGTAAAAGAGGTTATCAGTGAAATTGTATTTAACACTTCTATGACAGGCTATCTTGAGGTGTTGACTGATCCGTCTTATGCAGGGCAGGCTGTGGTTATGACTTACCCATTAATTGGTAATTATGGTATTTGCCGCGAGGATATGGAAAATGCAAGGGCATGGCATTCAGGTTATATTGTTAGGGAGATTGCCAGAACTCCTAGCAACTTCAGAAGTGAAGATTCTATTGAGCATTTTCTTAAGCAGCAGGATATTCCGGGAATTCAGGGTGTTGATACAAGGGCTCTTACAAAGATTTTAAGGGAAAAGGGTACCATGAATGGTATGATTACTACAAATGAAGATTATGATTTGGAGGAGGTGCTTCCAAAGATTAAGGCATACAAGGTAACAGGTGTTGTAAAGAAGGTTTCACGTAAGGAGAAGAAGCTATATAAAAGCGAGCTTGAGGGAGAAGCAAAAAAGGTGGCGTTACTTGATATTGGAACAAAGAGGAATATTGTCCGATGTCTTACAAAACGTGGCTGTGATGTGACAGTATATCCTGCAACTACTACTGCAAGCGAGATTTTAAGAGATAATCCTGATGGGATAATGCTTAGTAATGGCCCCGGAGACCCTAAGGAGTGTCAGGATATTATAGCGGAGATTAAGAAGTTATATGATTCTGATGTTCCAATATTTGCTATTTGCTTAGGGCATCAAATGATGGCATTGGCAAATGGAGCTGACACAGAGAAGATGAAATACGGACACCGCGGTGTAAACCATCCGGTAAAGAATGTGGAGGATGGCAAGGTGTACATTTCCTCACAGAACCATGGATATGTAGTAAAGCAGGATTCGCTGCCTAAAGATATTGCAAAACCGCTGTTTATTAATGTAAACGATAAGACCTGTGAGGGCGTAAGGTATCTTAATAAGAATGTATTTACGGTTCAGTTCCACCCGGAGGCCTGTGGAGGCCCGCAGGACAGCGAATTTTTATTTGATGAATTTATTAAAATGATGGAGGTGAATGCATAATGCCGCGTATTAAAGACATAAAGAAAGTATTGGTGATTGGCTCCGGACCGATTGTTATTGGACAGGCAGCAGAATTTGATTATGCAGGAACCCAGGCATGCCGCTCTCTGAAGGAGGAGGGAGTGGAGGTGGTTTTGGTAAATTCCAATCCGGCTACGATTATGACGGACAAGAACATTGCTGACAAGGTGTATATTGAACCTCTTACTGCAGAGGTTGTTGAGAAGATTATTGTGAAGGAGAAGCCGGACAGTATTCTTCCAACCCTTGGCGGACAGGCAGCATTAAACATTGCGATGGCTTTAGAGGAAACCGGTTTTTTGGAGGAGCACAGTGTAAAGCTTATTGGAACATCATCGCTCACTATTAAAAAGGCAGAGGACAGACAGGAATTTAAGAATACTATGGAGAAGATTGGTGAACCGATTGCTCCTTCAGAGGTTGTAAATTCCGTTAAAGAGGGGCTTGCATTTGTTCAAAAGATTGGTTATCCGGTTGTGCTTCGTCCGGCGTATACTCTAGGAGGCAGCGGTGGAGGTATTGCTGAGAACGAGGGGGAATTTTGTGAGATTCTGGAAAATGGTCTTCGGTTAAGCCGCGTGGGACAGGTACTTGTGGAACGCTGCATTGCAGGCTGGAAAGAGATTGAGTACGAGGTGATGAGGGATGCAAATGGTACCTGTATCACTGTATGTAATATGGAGAATCTTGATCCGGTAGGTGTTCACACAGGAGATTCTATAGTGGTGGCGCCTTCTCAGACTTTGGGTGATAAGGAATACCAGATGCTTAGGACCTCGGCTCTTAATATTATTACAGAGCTTAACATTACCGGCGGATGTAATGTGCAGTTTGCCCTGCATCCTGAGTCATTTGAATACTGCGTTATTGAAGTTAATCCAAGAGTAAGTCGTTCATCTGCATTGGCGTCCAAGGCAACAGGCTATCCGATTGCAAAGGTGACTGCCAAGATTGCTTTGGGATATGATTTGGATGAGATTCCAAATGCTATAACCGGCAAAACCTACGCCAGCTTTGAGCCGACCATTGACTATTGTGTAGTTAAGATTCCAAGGCTCCCATTTGACAAATTTATTAAAGCCAAACGTACTCTTACAACGCAAATGAAGGCAACCGGAGAGGTTATGAGTATCTGCACAAATTTTGAGGGTGCATTGATGAAGGCAATCCGCTCGTTGGAGCAGCATGTGGACAGCCTTATGTATCCTGAATTTGAAAATCAGAGTGACGAGGAGATTGAGCAGGAGCTGCACCGGGTGGATGACCGCCGGATTTGGGTTATTGCAGAGGCAATCCGTCGTGGAATTTCTTTGGAGCATATTCATAAGATTACCAAGATAGATTTGTGGTTTTTGGATAAAATTTCAATTCTGGTAGAAATGGAGCAGGAGCTAAAGGATAAGAAGCTGGATAAGGAAATGCTTGGAAAAGCAAAGCGGCTTGAATTTCCAGATGAGGTTATTGGCAGGATTACCGGACATACTGAGGAAGAGATTAAGGAGCTTCGCATAAAGTATGGCATTTATCCGGCATATAAGATGGTTGATACCTGTGCGGCAGAGTTTGAGGCAACCACGCCATACTATTATTCATGCTATGGCAGCGAGAATGAGGTGGTATCTGAAAAGACAAGAAAGCGTATCATGGTTTTGGGTTCAGGACCTATCCGCATTGGTCAGGGAATTGAATTTGATTACTGTTCGGTTCATAGCGTATGGGCATTTAAGGACATGGGTTATGAAACAATTATTGTAAATAATAATCCGGAAACAGTTTCCACAGATTTTGATATTGCAGATAAGCTTTATTTTGAGCCGCTTACTGCCGAGGATGTAGAAGGAATTGTTAATCTTGAAAAGCCTGATGGCGCAGTGGTACAGTTTGGAGGACAGACTGCAATTAAGCTTACGGAAGCGCTTCTTAAAATGGGAGTTAAGATTCTTGGTACAAGTGCGGAAAATGTAGACGCTGCCGAGGACAGGGAGTTGTTTGATGAGATTTTGGAGGAATGCTGTATTCCAAGACCTAAGGGAACTACGGTATTTACATGTGATGAGGCTATAGATGCAGCTCAGAGCTTAGGATATCCGGTTTTAATAAGACCATCCTATGTACTTGGCGGAGCGGGTATGCAGATTGCTATTTCTGACAAGGATATTATTGAATTTATGGATGTTATTACCCAGCATAAGCAGGAGCATCCTATACTCATTGATAAATACTTAATGGGTAAGGAGGTAGAGGTCGATGCTGTGTGTGACGGTGAAGATATTCTGATTCCCGGAATCATGGAGCATGTGGAGAGGGCAGGAATACATTCAGGAGACAGCATTTCTGTTTATCCGGCGCAGAGCATTACGCCGAAAAACCAGAGGGTTATTGTGGAATATACCAGAAGGCTTGCTAAATCGCTGCATGTAATAGGACTTATTAATATTCAGTTTATTGTATATCAGGATGAGGTATATGTTATTGAGGTCAACCCGCGTTCTTCAAGAACAGTGCCATATATAAGCAAGGTGACAGGAATTCCGATTGTTGATTTGGCGTCAAAGGTCATTGTGGGAGCTACTATTCGTGAGCTTGGATATGAGCCGGGACTTCAAAAGGAAAGTGAGTATATTGCAATAAAGATGCCGGTATTTTCTTTTGAGAAGCTTCGCGGCGCTGAGATTAGCTTAGGACCGGAAATGAAGTCAACAGGCGAATGCCTTGGCGTCAGCAAGAATTTTAATGCAGCTTTATATAAGGCGTTTTTGGGAGCCGGAATTGATTTGCCAAAGCATAAAAAGATGATTCTTACGGTAAAGGATTCTGATAAGCTTGACGCAGTGGATATAGGAAGGCGTTTTCAGGCATTGGGTTATGAGATTTACTCAACAAGAAGTACCTGTAAGACATTAAATGAAAATGGTGTCAACGCCCACCCTATTAATAAGATTGAACAGGAATCGCCTACACTTTTGGACTTGATTTTGCAGCATGATATTGATTTGGTTATTGATACGCCAAATCAGGGAATTGATAAGAGCAGGGACGGTTTCCTGATTCGGCGCCATGCCATTGAAACAGGAGTGACATGTATTACTTCGCTGGATACAGCAGCAGCTTTACTCACCAGTTTGGAAAGCGGTACAAAGGACCTTCACGTTATAGATATTGCGGCAATATAGGAGGTTTGTTTTATGAAATATACAAAACAGGATATTTTAAGACTTGTGGAAGAAAACGATGTAGAGTTTATCCGTCTTCAATTTACAGATGCATTTGGAACACTTAAAAATGTTGCAATAACAGTAAGCCATTTGGACGAGGCGTTGGACAATAAAGTATTATTTGATGGTTCTTCTATTGATGGATTTGTGGGTATTGAAGAATCTGATATGTTTTTGTACCCTGACTTGGATACGTTTGAGATATTTCCATGGCGTCCGCAGGTAGGTAAGGTGGCAAGGCTTATCTGTGATGTATACAATCCTGATGGCACGCCTTTTGAGGGAGATCCAAGGTATATACTGAAAAAGGAGTTAAAGAGGGCGGCGGAAATGGGATATACTTTTGAAGTTGGCCCGGAATGTGAATTTTTCCTGTTCCACACTGATGATGAGAACAGGCCTACAACAATTACCCATGAAAAGGCGGGATATTTTGATTTAGGGCCTTTAGATTTTGGGGAAAATGCAAGGCGCGACATGGTGCTTGCTTTGGAAAAGATGAATTTTACCATTGAGACCTCGCATCACGAGATGGCGCCAGCCCAGCATGAGATTGATTTTAGGTATGATAATGCTTTAAAGACTGCGGATAATATTGTAACTTTTAAGCTGGTGGTACGCTCTATTGCAAAGAGGCATGGTTTGTTTGCCAGCTTTATGCCAAAGCCTATATATGATGTACATGGCTCCGGAATGCATCTCAATATGTCGTTGAATAGGGATGGAAAGAATGTATTTGCTGATTCTTCAGGGGAAAACAAGCTTAGTAAGCAGGCATACCAGTTTATAGCAGGTTTGATGGAACATGCAGCAGGCATGAGTATAATTACTAATCCTTTAGTTAATTCATATAAGCGTTTGGTTTCAGGATATGAAGCGCCGGTATATATCGCATGGTCCAGAACAAATCGCAGCCCGCTGATTAGAATTCCCGCGTCAAGGGGGGCCAGTACAAGAGTGGAGCTTAGAAGTCCGGATCCGGCAGCCAATCCGTATCTTGCATTGGCAGTTTGCCTTGCAGCGGGACTTGATGGCATAGAAAGGGAGTTAAAGGTTCCGGCTGAGGTAAAAAGCAATATTTATGCCATGTCATCTAATGAGCGTAAGGAAGCAGGGATTAAAAGCCTACCGGTGAATTTGTGGGAGGCTGTACAGAAGTTTCAAAAAGATGAATATATTCAGAATGTTTTAGGCGTTCATACCAGTCAGATGTATGAAACTGCCAAGCGTGACGAATGGTTCACATACACTTCACAGGTAACTGATTGGGAGATTCAGGAGTATCTGTATAAGATATAGGCCGGAGGTGGACAGATGATTAATGTGATTATTCTGTTTCCCAAGGAAGATATTGCCAAAAGTATAAGAGGACTTCTTATTAAAAATGGAATTCCTGTAACTGCTATATGCAGTACAGGGGCTCAGGTGATTCATGCGATAGATGATTTGGATTATGGATTGGTAGTTTGCAGTTACCGGTATGTGGATATGGTATATTCGGAGCTGCTTAGTTATTTGCCGGATACATTTGAGATGTTATTGATTGCCTCAAAGAGTCAACGAGCTGAGATTGACGAATCAGAGATAGTTTGTCTTAGAATGCCCTTTAAGGGCTATGAGCTTGTGGAAACTACTAATTATATGTTAGAACATATTGCCGGAAAGCGAAAGAGGCAAAAGGAAATGAAAAAATCCCGCTCTGATGAGGAGGCAGCAGTGATTGTACATGCCAAGACAGTGCTTATGAATGAAAAGGGGTGGAGCGAGGAGGAGGCTCACAGGTATTTGCAGAAAAAGAGCATGGACAATGGACAGAATATGGTACTTACTGCAAGGGATGTATTAGATATTTATTAGAAATTTAGAAGGAGGAAACTAAATGTTTAAAATTAATGAGAATTATTTAAAGTTACCGGGAAGTTATTTATTTTCTACCATTGCTAAGAAGGTAGCAGCCTATAAGCAGGCAAATCCTGACGAAGCGGTAATAAGCCTTGGAATAGGAGATGTGACAAGACCTTTGGCGCCTGCTATTATAAAACGTCTGCATGATGCAGTGGATGAAATGGCAGATGAAGCCGGCTTCAAGGGATATGCCCCTGATTTGGGATACAGCTTTTTGCGGGAAGCAATTGCTGAGCATGATTATAAGGCAAGAGGCGTTGATATTTCCATAGATGAGATATTTATAAGTGATGGCGCAAAGAGTGATTCCGGCAATATACAGGAGATTTTTGGACAAGACAATAAGATTGCAGTATGCGATCCTGTATATCCGGTATATGTGGATACTAATGTAATGGCGGGAAGAACGGGTACATATGATGCAGGCTCTGAGCGTTGGAGTGATGTAATATATATGCCTTGTACAAAAGAGACAGGGTTTGCACCGGAATTACCGAGCGAAACACCAGACTTGATTTACCTTTGTTTCCCCAATAACCCAACAGGCTCTACAATTACGAAAGATCAGCTTCAGGAGTGGGTTGATTATGCTAATAAGTCAGGCGCCTGCATAATATATGATGCGGCGTATGAGGCATATATTACAGAGGATAATGTAGCCCATTCCATTTATGAGTGCGAAGGGGCTAAAACCTGCGCCATTGAGATAAGGAGTTTTTCTAAAAATGCAGGATTTACCGGAACCCGTCTGGGATTTACAGTTGTTCCAAAGGAATTGAAATGTGGAGACGTTACACTTAACTCCCTTTGGGCAAGAAGACATGGAACGAAGTTTAATGGAGTGCCATATATTATCCAACAGGCCGGAGCTGCTGTCTATACCCCTGAAGGAAAGGCTCAGTTGAAGGAGCAGGTAGGATATTATCAGAGAAATGCTAAAATAATCTATGATGGCTTAAAGGAAGCAGGTTATTCTGTAAGCGGTGGTGTAAATGCTCCTTACATTTGGCTTGAGACTCCGGACAATATGACAAGCTGGGAATTTTTTGACAAGCTGTTAAATGAAGCTAAGGTGGTTGGAACGCCCGGCTCGGGCTTTGGGCCTTCTGGGGAAGGATATTTCCGGTTGACTGCATTTGGAACATATGAGAACACAGTGGAAGCGGTTGACAGGATAAAGAGAATGTAAAAAATATTATGTTTATATCAGTAAAAAAGGCAGTTATGCGTAGTAAATACGGTAACTGCCTTTTTTTATTGCAAAAAATAAAAATTAAATCACAAGGAAATTCAAGGCTCGTCTGCGAGCCTTGAACGATAAACTTTAAATATTTATATAGGAGATGAAAACTATGAAAGAGTATGGATATGCACGCGTCAGCAGCAGGGATCAAAATGAGGGGAGGCAGATTGCGGCCCTTAAAGAAATGGGTATTGAAGAAGGCAATATCTTTGTGGATAAGAAGTCAGGCAGGGATTTTGAAAGGACCATGTATAAAAGGATGATTAATAAGGTTAGAGAGGATGATGTGATTTACATAAAGAGTATTGACAGACTGGGAAGAAATTACAGAGAGATACTGGAACAGTGGGAGATTATCACAAAAAAGAAAAAAGCGGATATTGTAGTATTGGACATGCCGATTCTTGATACAAGGCGCGACAAAGATTTGATAGGGACTTTTCTGTCAGATATTGTTTTGGCGCTTTTGAGTTATGTAGCAGAAACGGAGAGAACCAGTATCAGGCAGCGTCAGTCTGAAGGCATTGCAGTTGCAAAAGAAAAGGGAGTGAAATTTGGACGTGAGCCAAAGCCGCTGCCGGGGAATTTTCATAAAGCATATCAAATGTGGAAAACGGGAAAGGCAAATGTAACAGAAGCTTCGGAGTTTTGCGGGATGGCAAGGACTACTTTTTATGAGAAAGCAAAGAGATATGAATCCGATAAATCTATGGTTACGGACATGTAAAATGCGTTCGGAAAAGTAT
>CANQSN010000004.1 GCA_947626505.1 uncultured Lachnospiraceae bacterium | reverse complement strand
AACTCAACGTCTGAAATATCTGAAAATTGTCCACCCTGAATTGAATATCCAAATGTAACTGTTTGGTCAGGCATAATTATTCCATTATCTGAGGACTTAAACATAATATACTTTGAATTCTTACATTCAACCGCATTCCATACATTATTAATAAAACCTTTAGCATGCCCTCTAATAGCCCATTCATTGATTTTGCTTTTACCAGTATTGGTAATTGAAACATTTACAGTATACCCACCATCCCACTCTGACTGGCTGGAAATTTCTATTTTATAATTTTCTCCTTTAAACGCCTTATAATTTCCGGTTTCAGCCTTAACAGGAGCTACCGAAATTTGAACAAGCAAAATTATACATAATAAATAACATAATATTTTTTTCATTCTACATTTCCTCCGTTTATTTTAACATTTCATAATAAAGTAAAACTGTAAGCATTTAGAAAAAGTATAAATACTCCCTTATTTTTAATACAAAACAATGTCTTAAAAACATAAAACACATACCATTGAAAACAAACCTCCCTTCAAAAAAATTTTTTATCTGCTTCATTAAAATAAGTTACATTGTTTTCATAATTTGAAACTAAAACACCCCTCTATATATAATAAAGTCATTTTTTCTCCAAATTATGACATAAAATTGTAAAAAAATTAAAATTTGTGAAAATTCACCAATTACAACCGTTATTTTTTATCTATTTTTTTCACTATTTTTAACTGTATTTATTGCGCAAACATCCACTTAATTCTGCTTTTTGTTATATTTCCCATTATTTTGTAAATTTGTTAAGTATTTTAGGTTAAAATAGCTTGCTATAAATCGCAGTTTAGGTTAAAATGGGATTGTTAAGTCAATAACGATGTATGATACATCTTTATGAAGCATATTATTTTTTAAGGAGGTAACTTATTATGGCATATGTAATTAACGATGGCTGCGTATCCTGTGGCGCTTGCGCCGGAGCTTGCCCTGTAGGCGCTATCAGCGAGGGTGATGGCAAGTTTGAAATCGATGCAGATACCTGCATTTCCTGTGGCGCTTGTGCCGGTACTTGCCCAACAGGTGTTATTTCTGAGGAGTAATCTCCGGAATACATTTACTACAAAGTTGAAGCTTTGCTTCACAAATTAAGTGCATACAAATTAAGCGGTTACAGTTTATACTGTAACCGCTTTTTCTTTACTCTATTTTGTTTCTGTATTTTTTTCCTTAGCGGCTGCCACAAGTCTTGACTGCCTTGCCTCTTTTGCTTCCTTCTTAAGCTGACGCTTTGTCTTTCGTTTACCCCTGCTGTTTCTCTCCTGACGCTCTCGAAGCAATGCATCAAGCTTCTCGTAATGATCTTCCTGCTGCTCCTCCTGCATACGTGCAAGATAATTCATCTCCTTCATAATTCTGGTAGACACATCGTCACATATATGATCTCCAAGAGTCTGCTCTACAGACATGGCAATCTGCTCCGACATGGAAGATACCATTTTCCCATCCATATGGCTTGCCACCTGTTTAGCCAAATCCTTAGTAAATTCTAATGACAGCTCCTGCTTCACTGCCTTAACCATTTGCTCGGATAATTCCTCCTGAAGCGCTCCCCTTAACTCTTCCGCCAACCGGCTTCCCTGATCCTTTAACGCCTGATTCATAATACGAATCATAATATACTGAAACTGCTGCGCCCGCTGCTGAGAAATTCCCTGCTCCGGCGCCTCGTCACTATATTGTGAAAATTGGCTTTCTTGTCTTACCGGAAGGCGCGTCACCTTACCATCATCACTAATCTGAAAATGCGGATTTTCCAAGTCTATACTTTCAACCTTCCTGTTGATTTCATCCCGCATTGAAATCAGCTTGTCCAAATTCAAATCCTCACCATTTTTCAAATCCTTTAATAACAGCTTGATTGCGCGTAACTGGAAGCCCTGATTTTTAAGTTTTTTCACATTATGTAACAGCTTCATTTCTTCTGTGCCATAGCAACGGTACCCCATTTCATTTCTTGGAACCTTAATATCAAGCTCCTCCTCCCAATACCTAAGCACATGGCTTTCCACATTAAGCTGCCTTGCCGCCTCCGAAATTGATATCCCTAATTCTTTCATTCTATATCCTCCATCGCTGATACAACATTGATAAAAAAGCTCAATGGTGTACTAAGTATTTACCACCTTTATTGTAGTATAGTAGAAGGAAAAAATACATATAAATCGTTCGTAAATATTCGACAGGATATCGGTTTACTCGCCAACAGTATTTCTTTTACCTTTTAATCAGGCTCCTGTACCCTGCTCCGGCTGCGCTCCTTATTAACAAACTTTGTATGCTGCCCCATCCAGAGAAGCTCTATCGTTCCTGTGGCGCCACTTCGCTGTTTGCCAATAATGATTTCCGCCACCCCCGGCTTTGTTGTTTCTTCGTTATAGTAATCATCACGATAAATAAATAATACTACGTCTGCATCCTGCTCAATAGAACCGGATTCTCTAAGATCCGACATTCTTGGTCTGTGGTCGTCTCTTGCCTCCACTGCGCGGCTGAGCTGTGACAATGCAATAACAGGAACATCTAAATCCTTGGCAAGCCCCTTTAAGGAGCGCGAGATTTCTGCAACCTCCTGCTGCCTTGACTCCGTATGTCTTCCGCCGCTCATTAATTGTAAATAATCTATAATAATAAGTCCCAGTCCGCCCTGCTGTTTCATCGCCTTCTGACACTTAGACCTTATATCCGACACAGTGATTCCGGCAGTTTCATCTATAATAAGCGGAGAAGAAGCGATAATGTTACTTGCCTCCATGACCTGCTCAAGCTCAGAGGTAGATAATCCGCCTGTTCTAATCTTTTGCGCGTCCACCATTGCCTCCATCGCCATCATACGCGTTACCAACTGCTCCCGTCCCATCTCCAGACTAAAAATAATAACCGGAATTTTTTTTCTGAAACAAGCATGAGCGGCAATATTTAATACAAATGCTGTTTTTCCCATTGCAGGCCTTGCTGCTACCAGAATTAACTCTGAACCATGCAATCCGGTAAGCAAACGGTCCAAATCTGTAAAACCTGTAGGCACTCCTGTAACTGCCTCTCCACGCACCATTGATTCCTCAAGATTTTTTAACGCCTTCATTACAATCTTGTCAATAGGTTCAAAATCTGACACGCCTTTTCTATTCTGCAAAAACTGAAAAATATTTCTCTCTGTTTCTTCAAATAATATCTCTGTTTCTTTATTACCAAGATATGCATCATTTGTAATCTTTTCAGCGGCCTCAATTAACCCTCTCAGTGTTGATTTATCTTTTACTAACCGGATATACTGATTAATATTTACCGATGTCGGCGTTGTGGAAATAAGCTGCCTTATAGCCTCTAAAGAGGATACCTCCTCAGGATATCCAAGCTCCTCGCAGCGCTCCTTTACTGTTATTATATCTATAGATTTCTGCTCAACATGCAGCCTATACATTGCAGTAAACAACATACGGTGCTTCTTATAATAAAAGTCCTCCGGCGCCAGTTGGCCAATTGCTGACACAACCGCCTCCTCATCCATAAGCATGGAACCCAGCACGCACCGCTCGGCGTCCTCACTGTGCGGCTTTATCTTTTTAATTATACCTTCATCCATTTTTAATACCTTCCAATGTAAAACCTCACATTATTTCTTCTCTGATACTACCACCTTAAGCTCTGCTGTAACCTTTGAATGCAGTTTAATATGAACCGTGTATGTGCCAAGCTCTTTGATAGGAACATCAAGCGACATCTTTTTCTTATCAAGCTCTAAATTAAGCTGCTTCTTTACTGCCTCAGCAATCTCCTTCGTAGAAATGGAGCCAAATGTTCTTCCATTTCCTCCTACCTTAATCATAAGCTCCACTTTTTTATCTGCAATCTCTGCCGCTAAAGCTTCTGCCGCCTCAAGCTTCTGCCTTGCCACCTTCTCCTCATTGGCCTTTTTCAGCTTCAGGTCGTTCATATTTTTTGCATTTGCCTCCACGCCCTTTTTCTTGGGAATAATAAAATTCTTTGCATATCCGTCGCTGATATTTACCAAATCACCCTTTTTTCCCAGAGATTTTACGTCCTCCAACAAAATAACCTTCATTGCTCCACACTCCTTTTATTTATGTTCAATGTTAATCTCATCCATCTCATCAAGCGCCGCCTTTACCCTGTCCAAAGCCTCCTCAGGCGTACAATCTGTAAGCTGGGCGCCCGCCGCATTTGCATGACCGCCTCCGTCAAACTTTTCCATTACTAACTGGACATTTATAACATCTATGGAACGGGCGCTTATATATATAGTATCGTTTAGCGAGCTAACTACAAATGATGCGCCAATGCCCTTGATATTAAGCAGCTCGTCTGCCACCTGTGAAGAAATAACCGTAGGGCTGTCGACACCTTCTGAAGGAAATACAGCCATAGCATATTTTTCCCTGTATATATAGGCGCCATGTATTGCTTCTGCCCTACTCCGGCAGGTTTCAATACTGTCACGAAACATTTTCCTAACACGCACCACATCTGCACCCTTACGTCTCAAATATGCTGCCGCTTCAAAGGTTCTTGAACCTGTCTTTTGCACAAAATTGTTCGTATCCACTAATATTCCGGCGTACATGGCGTCTGCTTCTATTGATTTTAAATCAATACTTTCGTTGGTGTACTGAAGCACCTCCGCCACCATTTCGCAGGCAGAAGATGCATAAGGCTCAACATATGACAGCACAGCATTTGATACAACCTCATTGGCGGCTCTATGATGGTCAAATACCACCACTGTTTTAGTGAGCTCCAAAAGCTCAGGGCACTCTGTATAGCTTGGCCTGTTTACGTCCACAATCATAAGAAGGGTGTCCATATCCACCAGCTCCTTTGCTGTGACGCTATTTATAAACATTTCCTCATACTGGGAATTATTTTCAAAATTTTCCAATATGGGCCTAATAGAGATAGTTGCCTCATCAAGCACAATATGGGCCTCCTTATTATATACTTTGGCAAGCTTATAAATACCAATGGCAGAGCCAATGGCGTCTGCATCCGGAAGCTTGTGTCCCATAATCACAACCCTCTCCTTAGCTTCAATGATTCCCTGAAGCGCATGTGCTTTTACCCTTGCCTTTACTCTGGTGTTTTTCTCAATTACGCGATTTTGTCCGCCATAATATGACGTTTTCTCGCCCTCCTTGATTACCACCTGGTCGCCGCCGCGTCCTAATGCCATATCCATTGCAATTCTCGCAGACTCATAGCATTCCTGAAAGCTTGATTCTCCCATACCAATGGACATACTTAATGTTACCGGCAGCTCATTTCCCACATTTATATTACGTACCTCATCCAGCAGGTCAAACTTATTGGCCTGTAGCTGCGCCAGATATTTTTGTTGGAATACAATAAAATATTTATCCTTCTCCGGTTTTTTAATAATTCCATTAATATCAAGAACTGATTTGTTAATTTTTCGGTCGACCAAAGCCATTAACAAAGGCTGGCGCACCTCGTCAGTACTCTCAAGCACTTCATCATAATTGTCAATATATATAAGACTTGCCACAAGCCTCTGGTCTTTGTTTTCCTGTAATAATCTGCGGTAATCTGTTTCATCAAAAAAATATACAACAATCATTGTATTCTCATATGCATTATCAAATGCACTCATCTGAATGTCTTCGTCATTTTCATCGACATTTATATCCACACTTACAGTACGGAATTGCACCTGATACTGCCGGTCGTCAAACGCCATGGAAAATTCAGAAGCTTCAGAATCAGAATCCGGAAACATATCCTTTGTAATGTGAGGAAAATAATAGTGTATATCTTTATTTACTTTAGTTTCTCCCACCATATTTTCAAATTCATCATTGTGCCAGAGTATTAATCCGTCAATATCTATCAAGGCGTATGGAACTGCAAGCTCCTTTAAAAGCTCCCTTTGAATCTGCCCCTGTTCAAAAGCATAACCTACCAGCTCCATCATAATCATCGGCTTGTAGCTGTAATACATCACCAATACTGCAATAGAGTAGATTACAACAACCATTCCCACAATAATTCCTATCTTGTGGTCGTAAACCACCAAGCCTGCCACAAGTATGAATAATATAAATAAAAGCTTAAGTGGCGCCTGTAAAAATTTCTCAATTCTTGTTTTAATGTTTTTACTTTTCATAACTATACTCCTGCTTAAATTTGTCCACACAGAGTTATTGTACCACATATTAATACAATAAAAAACAACACCATCTTGTGCACAAACAATAAAATGTCAACTAGATGCTGTTGTTTTAAATCCCATAATCCTATTCCTTTGCCCACATGTAACAATACGCTTGGCTTCTTGCTGCAAACGGTTCTGTTTTAAGCAGCTCTCTTACCTGCTCTCTCGTATACCAGCCGGCCTCAATCTCCTCTACTGTAGAAGTGCTTGGAGCAAATTCTCCCGTTGCCACACCGACAATACATACATTTTTTTCATTGGAAAAACCAATAGCGCTATAGCTCTCCGGAATCACTTCTGTAATTATTTTTAAATCAAGACCTGTCTCCTCCTTAAGTTCCCGCTTTGCACTTTGCTCCGGCTTCTCACCCGAATCAATAAGTCCCGCCGGAAAATTAAAAACATTTTCCCCTGCCGCCAGCCTAAACTCCTTATTCAGCAAAATCTTTTCGCCGCTCTCATCATGCATAATAAGCACTACTGCATCAGCAGGACGATTATGAAGCTTGTCGAAGCTGTCAAGCTCCTTATCGCGGCTAATCATCTCGTATCGTTTCTCTTTTCCATCTATAGTTTCATAAATTACATCATACCGGTTAATATACTTAGATTCCAACTTTTTTTCAATTTTTTTAAATTTCATATTCCGTCTCCTCAAATATAACAATATTACTCAAAAATTTTCCCTCTCCTTGTAAAAACAACCCCTGCATTATACAGAGGTTGCCTTTTAAAAAATCTTTAACACAATCCTGATTACTCCACAGGAATCTCCTGAATCCAGCCTTCAGGCGCATCTATCCGCCCCATCTGAATACCGGTCAGCGTATCATATAACTTCTTTGTAATCGGGCCCATCTCGTCCATTCCACTTGGGAAACAAATATCGGTACCATGGTCGTTAATCTTGCCTACAGGAGAAATAACCGCAGCGGTACCGCAAAGTCCGCATTCTGCAAAATCTTTAACCTCATCAAAGTAAACCTCTCTCTCCTCAACCTCTAATCCTAAGTATTCCTTGGCAACATAAATAATGGAGCGTCTTGTAATAGATGGTAAAATGCTGTCTGACTTCGGAGTTACCACCTTATTATCCTTAGTCACAAAAATGAAATTAGCGCCGCCGGTCTCCTCAACCTTTGTTCTAGTAGCTGGATCCAGATACATATTCTCTGCAAAACCTTTGTCGTGGGCATCCACAATAGCATGGAGACTCATTGCATAATTAAGTCCCGCCTTAATGTGTCCGGTTCCATGAGGAGCTGCGCGGTCAAAATCAGAAACCCGTATATAAATAGGCTTAGCTCCGCCCTTAAAATAAGGTCCTACCGGAGTTGTAAACACACGAAACTGATACTCGTCCGCCGGACTTACGCCTATAACTGCATTGCTTCCAAACATATATGGCCTTACATATAAAGTAGCGCCTGAACCAAACGGAGGCACATATGCAGCATTCGCCTGAACGGTTTTAATAACCGCATCCACAAACTTCTCCTTTGGATAAACAGGCATCTCCAGCCGCTTACAGCTATCCTCCATGCGCTGCCCGTTCAAATCAGGACGGAAAACCACAATCTTCCCCTGTTCTGTGGTGTATGCCTTAAGCCCCTCAAAACAGGTCTGCGCATACTGCAATACACATGCGCACTCGCTTATGGTAACAGTATCATCTTCAACAAGCTGTCCCTCTTCCCATTCACCATTCTTAAAATTAGTAACAAATCTTTTGTCTGTTGGCAAATAGCCAAACCCAAGGTTTGCCCAGTCGATATCTTTCTTCTCCATTGCTACTACTTCCTTTCCGTATATATTATATCTCATATAATAATTTTATGATACCACTGTTTTTTTTGTGTGTCAACGACCGTATCCTAAGATTGTATCCTACTATCTATTTACCGCTTTAAAGCAAAAAAGCATTGACCTTAAAAGACAGTTAGAGTAAAATAGCAAATGAAAATACTGACGGATTGTTATGGATTGGAGATTATATCGCTATGAAAGCTAAAATTATCGGATTTATCGGATTTGGACTTATTGCAGGAGATATAGCAAGGTGCATACGAAAATGTGCGCCGGATACCCGCATTATTGCTTTAAACAACCGCTATCCAAATGTAAAGCCCGGTCTTAAAATGGCGCTGGAGGACGGTGTATTAAACGGTCTGGAAAAAGATTTAAATGAAGGCTTTAAGGAATGCGACATTATATTTTTGTGCGCGCCTGTAATTGTAAATATTTCTTACCTTAAAAAGCTCAAGGAGATTATGAAACCGGACTGCATTTTAACGGATGTGGGAAGCGTAAAGGGCGGAATTCACAAAGCAGTAGAAGACGCCAAGCTAACCCATCAATTTATCGGCGGACATCCTATGGCCGGCACAGAAAAGACAGGATATGAAAACTCAAACGACACTATGCTGAACGGTGCGTTCTACCTGCTCACTCCTACAAAGGACACGAAGGAGACTGCCATTAACACAATGAAAGAAATTACTTCCATGTGCAAAAGTAAAACTATGATACTTTCCCCTGAGGAGCACGACATAGCTGCCGCTGCCATCAGCCATGTACCCCACATTCTCTCCTACTCTCTAGTCAACACAGTAAGAGAGCATGACAACGAGAAGCAATACATGAAACAATTTGCTGCCGGAGGCTTCCGAGATATGACGCGCATTGCCTCCTCATCTCCGGAAATGTGGCAGAACATTGTTGTGGATAACCGCACTGCTGTATTAACCTTTCTAAGCCAATACCAGATTGTATTGGAGGAATTTAAGCAAATGCTGATTATGGGTGACGAGGATGGTCTTATGGACTTTTTTGCAAAATCCAAAGAATACCGCGACACCTTTACATTTTAACAACTCTTGCCGCACAGCTTAAAACTATATAAACCTGAAAATTCAAGACTCGCTTGCGAGTCTTGGCATTGGATTTTAGTCTGCTTTAGCAGACAATTTCTTATCCGAATCTCTCTTTATAATATAATATCTTCTTTTACAATTGTACCAAGCTGTTCCACTGTAGGATTATCAACTTGGACAATGCGGTTTGCCTGATTCGTAACAATCTTCTCAAATGTATTACGTATACCTCTTGCATTGCCAAAATCCTTCTTTGCAGACTCATCCATATCTTCCAAATACTTACGGACAATATGTAATGCACTATCTTCAATAGTCATTCCCGCCTTTTTAGCCATCATGCTTAAAATATCAACAAGCTGTTCATTAGAATAATCCTGAAAATCAATGTACTTGTTAAAACGTGAAATCAAACCTGTATTTGACTTTAAAAAACGCTCCATCTCCTTACGGTAGCCCGCTACGATAACCACTAAGTCGCTGCGGTTATCCTCCATCTCCTTAACAAGAGTATCAATAGCTTCAATACCATAATCGTCTCCTGCATCGCGGCTGCTTAAGGAATACGCCTCATCAATAAAAAGCACTCCGCCTTTCGCCTGCTCCACAACCTCTTTAACCTTCATTGCAGTCTGGCCTAAATAACCTGCCACAAGCCCCGCCCTGTCTGTCTCGACAAATGTACCCTTAGACAGCACGCCAAGCTCTTTATAAATCTCCGCCACCATACGGGCTACTGTGGTCTTGCCTGTTCCGGCATTTCCGGTAAATACCATATGGTATGTCATATCCATCTGCGGCATGTTATGATTGGCGCGCATCTTGCGAACCTTAATCAGATTCACTAAAGACTGCATTTCCTTCTTAACACTCTCTAAGCCTACCAGCTCATTAAGCTGCTCCATTAACTTATCCACTGCTGCCGCCCGTTTTGCATCCCTTGCCTGCTCAAGCTCAAGCCTTGCCTTAGCTGTTTCCCTTGCAATTGTTTCTTCATCAAGCTTAACAGGCGCAGCTTTCTCAGTCTTAGGCTTTTTAACAGTCTTATTAGAATCACCATACCTTTTTTCCGTCTGCTTTTTTTCCTCCGTCTTTTCCTGAACCGGAGTCTTTTTACTAGTATTTTTTATCTTTTTATCATTTATCGGTTTTACTTTATCCTTAACAGAAACCTCTTTATGCTTATCTTCTTCTGATTTGTTACCTGTTTCTTTATGCAAACGGACTCCGCCGCTGGGCGTACCTTCCTGCTGTACGCTTGGTTTCGCAAGAATTCTGGCATACTCAACCTCGTCCCTTACATAACCTGTCTTAAAAGTTTCACTGCCCATCTTCTTAACAACATACTGCTCGTCGATTTCTGACAAATACTTAAGCTCATCGCTTAAAAATACCTGTACCTTCTCCATATATGCCTTTAAAAATTCTACTAAGCCCATACCCTCCTGCTCGTCAAGATAAGCCATTGCAATAATAATGTTTAGCATTGTATCTACAAACATCACTGCTAAATGTGTCTTTTTCTCTTTATCTCTAAGGGCAAAAAGCTGTAGTAAAATAGGCGGAGCTGTAATCATTTTTTGGGCTGAAACCGCAATTTCCTGTGATAACTCCTCCCCTTCAGCTACGGATAATGGATTGGAATCCGGTATTGCTCTTACAAAATGATTCTGCTCTTTCTCAAATCTCCCTGTATGAATTGCAAACATCAAAAGTAACGCCTGCAAATATATATCCAATTGCTCCTGTATAGTCAGCCCTGTAATCTGCTGCGGCTGCGTCCAGTATCCCTCCATCTGGAGCTTTACACAGTGAAATCTTAATGTCTGATAATTCTCCTTTGCAATTTCATATAGCTCTTTATTAGAATATGCCTTTTTCAATCCATCACCTCCCATTTGCTATTTTTTATGACTATTTTATATCGTTGCTTCCTATTATAATCTTTGCGTCTGCTCCGCTTGGCACATCGCCAACCTCAATAGATGCGTTGGTAAAGAACCTTAAAAATTCTTCACCCTGTCCCTCCTCCTTTACTATAATAAGCGTGTCCGTAAGCTGAGGAGAATAATTGCCAACCTCTTTTACGTTGTATCCCCTTGCAGTAAATTCCTCCGACCAGTTTGCCGCCACTCCTGCTGTCTGAGTAGAATTCAAAATAACCAGATTAAAGAGTTCTGACTGCAGGCCCTCGTTTTCATCTTCCTCATCTTCATTCTCAGAAGGAACCTCATTTACATTGCACTTTCTGAACAGCTTGCTGGCATTATCCTCATAGAATACATAGGTCTTACCATCGTACTTTCCCGGTATGCAGTAATACATGTAATCCTCCTTTGTCAAAAGCTGATACTTTTCAACATAGGACAGCTTATCGCTCACATCCAGATTAGACCTCACTCTTGCGCACTGCTCGCTCACATAAGTATTTAAATCCGAATCCTTAAGATACTCCTCAACCTTTTGAAAGTAGTCTTCCCTGACCATCCTTACCTTGACGCTGGTAGTGTCCGGCATAACCTCCTCTGTAGTATTCTCTTCTGAAGAAGCAGTTCCTCCAGAAGACGCAGGCTCCTCCGTAGTGGAATCCGCATAGTTATCAGTTGTTACAAAACTGTCGTCATGGGCAAATGGATCCTCGCCTTCATCTTTCTTTTCAGAGGAGTCAACCTTATCAATGCTTGCATAATTCTCGCCCTTAATAGCTCCCTTCTGGTCAATGTCCACTTCCCTGTTCTCAAACATCTCATCAAACACATCAGTCGGCACAACTGTGTAATAAGAAATATCAATATTAAAATATTCCTCCAAAATCAAAACGCCATACCCGAAGGCTGTATCGTCTCCCTCGTCAAAATACTGGCACAGCTTGGCAATGGAAAACACCTGCGGAATCTCCTGATTTACCATGCAAATCTTCTTGTACATCTGCGCCGGTATAGTCACCTGTCCGCTGGTAGGAATGGTAATATAAGTCATTTTATTGTTCTGTGTATCAAATACCTCCAGCAAACATGAGCTGATTCTTCCCTTGTCCTCATTCCATACATAAATAAGATTTTTAGAAACATCATCAATCTGGGCGTCGCCAATCATACTTGCAATCTTTGTGGCATTTTCCTTATTTGTCTTCTTTGTATAATAATAACGCGTACCGAAGAAACCTCCCACTCCACAAAGAATCATACTGGCAAGTATCAGTATCGCCTGTAAAAACCCCTTAATAAAAATCTTAAAAATATTTTTTGCCATTACTGCTCACCTGCACTCTCTGAAGAATTCTTATCTCTGCCATCATAATCATAAATGAAATCCAGAAGCAAATCCTTATTTTCATCTGCCAATGCCAGAGAATCTCCATCTACATTACTCTTAGAATAATATCCTTCCACAGGAATACGGTACTGGTCAATTTCTGTAGTTCCCATTGTAACCACTGTTGTGGCATAGGAAACAATCTCAGAATTGCTTATATCCGTTGTAATATTAGGAAGTACCACTTTTATAATATCCATCCACTTGGACATAGGCATTTTCTTCACCTTATCGAAAATGCCGCTCATAACCATGCGCTGGCGTTCTGTACGTCCCTGGTCATTGTTTGTACCGTTTATATTAGCCACCTTGCGGACACGACAGTATCCAAGAGCCTGCGCGCCATTCATAGTATTCCAGCCCGGCACAACATTACGGTTGCTCTTTCCATGAATATAATTGGTAGTATTAAGATACTGAGCCTCTGTCTCAGTAAGCTCAATCTCTACTCCTCCAACCTTATCGACAATATCCTTAAACGCCTCAAAATCCACTTCTGCATATCCGTCAAGCGACACCCCAAATGTACCTGCAATTGTTTTGTAAAGCAGCTCCGGGCCGCCATATGAATAGGCGGCATTAAACTTATGCATTCCATATCCCGGAATATCAACCACCATATCTCTCATAAGCGAAGTAAGCTTTAACCGATTATGCTTGCTGTCTATAGTTGCAATCATAACGGTATCGCTCCGTCCGTATTTTTCTGAACCCAACTCTGAGCGGCTGTCAGAACCAATTAACAAAATATTTATAATATTCTTATCAGAAGCCACCTTAATATCTCCCAAGTCTACATCGGACAGCTTATTATTATCATTTCTGTTTAATAAATCCAGACTTGTACTCATTTTGCCCACATAGCACCCTAACAGTGTACTTAACAGCAAGGCAATAACTATCAAAATTTTCTTAACCATGTCTTTTGTCCCTTTCTGTAACTATGTAACATTTACTTTATCATATATATCCAAGACTCGCTTGCGAGTCTTGGTTGGGATTTTAGTCTGCTTTAGCAGACGCCTTCTTATCCGAATCTCTGCGCCTGATGCACTATTTCTTAGGTGACATCAGGTAGGTAATACCTTCTTTTAAGCCCTCCACAGAAAGCTGATACATAGGAAATTCTTTGCTTAACAATTCTTCCGATTCCATCCATGCAAGATAGGTTAGCCCTGTGTGCTTTTTGGGATTCATCCAAATAATCTTGTTATATTTTGTCTTAAAAAATCTACACCACTCAATACCCGACAATCCTTTGTTTGGGCCGCGGTAATTGCCATTTATATCCAGAAGCTCCTCCGGCGCCATAGCCGCATCACCCACAATAATAACCTTGTAATCCTTGTCTGTGTGGCGAAACACCTGCTCTAGTTCAATCCAGTCGCCATACTCGCACTCTGCAGTTTTATACAAATGAGAGTAAATGCAGTTATGAAAATAGTATGTCTTAACATCTTTAAAATGATTCGCCTTATGCACCGCCTGAAACAGGCTATTGCACATGGCGCTAAAAGGATACATTGAGCCGCCGCAGTCAAAAAGCAGCATAAGCTTTACTGTATTCTTTCTCGGCTTTTCAAATTCCAATTGCAGATATCCGCCGTTATTACATGTAGAGTCAATGGTTCCATCTAAATCAAGCTCAGTCTTTGGAACATCAAGCTTCGTGGAAAATTGCCTAAGCCTTCTAAACGCCACCTGAAACTGGCGCATACTTAGAACCTTGTCTTCTCTAAAATCCCGATACCTGCGCTCACCGGCAACTGAAAAAGCAGACTTCAAACCGCCCTGTCCGCCTACTCTGATACCGCCGACATTTCTTCCCGAATGTCCAAATGAAGAACCTCCGCTTGTGCCAATCCAGTAACTTCCTCCATTGTGCTCACTATCCTGTTCATTTACACGCTCTTTAAACATGCGCTTCACTTCATTGGCGTCTTTGGCAGTCTTAAACTCATACATCTCCCGATTAAGCTGCGAAGAATCCATATCTCCCTTATCCAGCCACTTCATAATCTCCGGAGGCACCTCGTCCTCAGACTTAATATTATAAAAAAATTCCTTAAAGGCAATGTCATATTTGTCATAATCCGACTCCGTTTTTACAAGAATCATCCTGCCCAGATAATAAAATTCACTGAAGCTTGCGTGACATAGTCCTCTATCTAAGGCTTCAATAAAATTAAGCCACTCTGTTGTGGACACATCAAGTCCTTTTGCCTTCAGCAAATAGAAAAAGTTTGTAAACATGTCTCACCTCTTTATATGCTAACTAAGCTGCATCTGCCTTACCAACTCTAAATCTTCGTCTTTCTTTACAAGCACTCCTAAAAATGGAAGCTCGTTTCTAATGCGCTCTGTATCAATGCCGCCAATAATAAGAGCCCGAATCCAATCAATAAGCTCCGAAGTGCTTGGTTTTTTGCGCATATCCCTTAAACTTCTAATCCAATAAAATGCGTCCATAGCCTCCTTAAGCAGATTATCCTCAAGCTTATCAAAATGAGCATGTACAATCTCCGCCATCTGCTCCCTGTCAGGAAACGCAATATAGTGAAAAATGCAGCGGCGCAAAAATGCATCCGGCAGCTCCTTCTCTGCATTGGAGGTTATAATTACAATAGGCCTTACCTTAGCCTTAACAGTCTCCTTTGTCTCATGTATATAAAACTCCATCTTATCAAGCTCCCAGAGCAAATCGTTCGGAAATTCCAAATCCGCTTTATCAATCTCGTCAATCAGAAGAACCACCTGTCCGTCCTGTTTAAAGGCCTCTCCGAGCTTACCGAGCTTTATATAGTGGGAAATATCATCAACGCCCGCCTCTCCAAACTGGCTGTCGTAAAGACGCTGAATTGTATCGTAAGTATATAGCCCGTCCTGCGCTTTAGTAGTTGACTTTATATTCCATATATAAAGCGGTTTGTCCAAGGCCTCTGCCACAGCCTCTGCAAGCATTGTTTTACCTGTACCCGGCTCTCCTTTAACAAGCAGCGGTTTTTGAAGCTCCATAGCAACATCGACAGTCTTCATAAGCTCCTCAGATGCAATGTACTTCTTTGTTCCTGTAAAATTTGTCTGGCTCATAATATTATTCCTCCTGTTAAAGTTATCACATACTACAATGTGTCGGTTATTTATCCTTCCACACTCATTATCCTGCAGCGTTTCCTTCCTCTTCATTAGGAGAACCAACTACAACCCTGCCCTCTCTGATTAACTTTACAAAAATCTGGGATAGCTTAGGGTCAAACTGGGTTCCGGCATTTCTCTCAATCTCGCTTGTTGCATATTCTATACTAAGAGGAGGCTTATAAGGTCTTCGGGCAGTCATGGCGTCAAAACAATCTGCAATACTTAAAATCCTTCCCATAAATGGAATATTATCTCCTTTAAGACGCTCCGGATATCCCTTTCCGTCATATCGTTCATGGTGCGCAACCACCGCCGGAATAACATACTCCATATCCGGCAGATAATGAATCATCTTAACAGAATTGACAACATGTGTTTTCATAATCTCATATTCTTCATCTGTAAGTCTTCCTCTTTTTTTAAGAATTGATTCCGGAATTCCGATTTTGCCAATATCATGAAGAAGTCCAGCCTGCCTCAGCGTTGCGATTTCCTCCTGATGAAGTCCGGCCTCCTCTCCCAAAATAGCCGCATACTCCGCCACCTTCTGGGAATGGACAAATGTATAACTGTCCTTTGCGTCTATCGCCGCTGTCAATGCGTACACTGTAGGCGCAACCTGCTCATAAGACTTTCCTTTACCTTCATTTTCTTCCAAATGCCTTGAATAAACAGTAACGGAATTTTTTCCATTCTTCTTACCATAAAAAGCGCCCCGCTGAGCATAACCAATCAGCTTTTCGCATTTTCTTGCAATATCCGGATACTCCGCCACGCCTCCCGATACCGTAACCGCATGAACCGGACTGTTTTTATCTCTGCTTACTTTTTCAACGCATTTTCTTATAGCATCTGCAATGTCAAACGCCTCATCCACAGAAGTATCTGGAAAATGCAGTAAAAACTCATTGAAGCCATATCGGTATGCTCTGCCCTTACTGCACATACTCTTTAAAATTCCTGCAAACCACTGAATCAGCTTATCTCCCTCATAGGTACCATAAAGCTCGTTGTATAATTTTAAGTCATCTAAATCCATGTACACTAAAGAAGCCTGTCCATCCTTTGGAAATTCCTCCACAATGGTCTGTATCGCATATTTCCGGCTGTAAAGACCGGTCAAATCGTCTGTAATCGAATCCTCATATGTTTTCTCATATACCCTTGCATTCTTTAATGCATTTGCAGTGTAAGAACATAGCTGCTTAAAGCAATCCATGTCGTCCGTTTGAAATATAACTCCTTTTTTTGTACACAAATCTATAAATCCCCACGTCTCCTTATCATATGCAATCTCGCCTATATGAACAGCATTTTCACTGTCCCACGTCTTAGTAATGGCGTCCTCAAAAGACCGCTTTATCGGCTCTATATTACTTAGTGAATCGGTACTCTCGTCCTCCTCAGTATACTCCTCTTTAAAGTCAACAAAAATCTCATCTCTTACTATCTTATAATTCTCCTGCTCCGGCTTGCGAATACGAATCCTTGCAGCAGAAACAGAAAATACTTTTTTAATGGTGGCGATAACATAATCATATATTTCCTCCTCCTTCAAGGTGGTGGAAACCATATTCTGAAAATCTTCAATTCCCTGCTTCTTATGCTCCGTCCAATCCGTAACCACATGCCGGATAACAAGGCTTGCAATCATCTGTAAAGTTAAAACAAATACAACCACTATAACGCTTATTATCGGCGCCGCCCGACTAATAGAAAATCCCCTTTCAATGAACCATTGGCAGATATTTCCCATGTCGGCAACCATAACAAAAATATTAACCAGTACCAGCCCATACACCATAGTATACAAAATCGTTCTTGTAACATTGACATAACGGTATTTATTTACCATGTACATCATATAAAGCATATACATAAATCCAAGCACTGCCACATACGGAAAACGATGGTCGCTCAGCATGGAATAAATCATTCCCATAAATACTATAACCGCGCCTGCAATAAAAGGATAACACTGCCTTATATTATCGCGCCTTTTGCTTTCGCATCTGAAACTCCACACAATCATATAGACAAATACCATAGTTTCAAATACAGCCCAAACAAAAAATCCAAAATGAAGCTCATAATTAAGCGCTAACGCTCCATCTTCCCGTATAACCCGTTCCGGCACCTTCAGCATCCAGCCAAATAAAATATTAGTTACTACAGCCATTACGGTAATCAGCGTTGATACCATAATATACTTGTTCCTCGGAACATCCGCCACCATGAAAAGAAACTGGCAAAGAGCAATAGGCATAAGCGAAATGCCTAAAATAGCCAGATTGTACCATATTGCCGCATTAAACAGCCACTCATACCATACACCTATCTCCCCTATGGACCAAAGAAGGAAACTTATCAACATAACGCGTATAGCTCTAATTCTGCCATCCTTACGCACTAATAAAAATGCTGCCAGCAAAAATACATAACAAAACAGCACGTCAAGCCTAAGATACAAAAATGGCATATATGTCTCCTCCTTCCCTATCTCAATAAAAATCTGTTACTCCCATCTAATATACTGTACTGCGAAGCTGTCCATTCATAAAGCCTTCTATTGACAGGCACAAATCCTCAACCAAACGGGTACGCGCTTCCACGCTGCCCCATGCCATATGAGGCGTAAGCATTAATCTGTCGCGGTTTCTAACGCTTAAAAGCATACTGTCCGCTGCCAAAGGCTCCTCCTCATACACATCTAAGCCTGCCGCTGCAATCTCGCAATCCTCAATGGCTCTTACCAAGTCTTTCTCCGCCACAATGGGCCCCCTTCCAAGATTTAGCAAAATAGCTGTACGCTTCATCTTACTAAATGCCTCGCTGTTAAAAATCCCCTCTGTCTTATCATTTAACGGAGCATGAATTGAAATCACATCAGCGCATTCCAAAAGTTCTTCCCAAATCACTTTTTTGTATGGTACGTTATAGGTATTGCCGCTGGCGGAAAAATATATAACCTCCATACCAAACGCCTTAGCAAGCTCCGCTACCCTGCGCCCGATATTACCAAGTCCCACAATTCCCATGCATTTACCGTTAAGCTCATGAAACTGTCTTCCCATATGGGAAAATGCTGCACCTGCAGAATAATCGCCATCCTCTACATACGTAGTATAATAATCAAGTTTTTCAAGCAGGGACAAAAGCATGGCAAATGTATGCTGCGCCACACTGTCTGTAGAATACGCCTTTACATTAGTAACAGGTATATTCCTCTCTTTGCAATATTCAATATCAATATTGTTATAGCCGGTGGCGGCCTCGCAAATAATCTTTAAATTTGCAGCGCCCTCAAGGCTTTGTCTATTAAGAATACATTTGTTTGGAATTACTATATCCGCATCTTTAATACGCTCTGCAACCTTATCATTGGGAGTTGCATAATAAAGCTTAACTTCACCATATTGCTTAAGCGGTTCCCAGCTTACATCCTGCCCTATAGAATCTGCTTCCAATACAACAATCTTCATATTTATCAATAACCTCTCAACAATTTACATTATTAATTACCATTGTACCATATTTATAAAATATTGACCATATTTTTCCACAAAATATATCCGCTCCTCTCTTGCGGTTGGGAATAACTTTTTGTCAACAAATATTTTATTGAACTTTCCATTAAGATACGCTGATATTTAACGATAGGACGCTCTTAGAGCCGACAAACAGTCGGACAGCGCTGTATTCGTGGAATTTATGCTTGGGATAATAAGAGATAGTCTAAAAGAGGTAAATTAAATATTATTCTATAACTGACAAATGGACATGCAAGCATGTCCATTTGTTTTATCCTTAAAATACAGTGATTATTCTGCCAAACGAGCCTGAAGCTTCTTTGTCTCCTCCTCGTAACCCGGACGCCCAAGCAGCGCGAACATATTGCGCTTGTAAGACTCGACTCCCGGCTGGTTAAATGGATTAACACCCAAAGTATAACCGGACACGCCGCATGCAAACTCAAAGAAATAAATAAGCTCTCCGAGATAGAATTCATTAATCTCAGGCACATTTACCATAAGATTAGGAACGCCACCGTCCACATGAGCTAAAACAACGCCATTCATAGCGCACTTGTTAATAAAGTCCACACTCTTACCGGACAGATAATTAAGTCCGTCTGTATCCACATCCTCAGTTCCCATAGTAATCTCACACTTAGGGGACTCTACATTGACAACTGTTTCAAAATGATTCTTAGAACCCTCCTGAATAAACTGTCCAAGAGAATGTAAATCTGTAGTAAAATCTGCGCTTGACGGGTACAAACCTTTTCCATCCTTGCCCTCAGACTCGCCATAAAGCTGTTTCCACCACTCAGACACATAATGCAATGCCGGCTCATAATTACAAAGAATCTCAACACTCTTACCCTTGCGAAGCAGAATATTACGAACCGCTGCATACTGTAAAGAATCATTGCTTTCAAAATCATTATCAAGGCATCTCTTTCTTGCAGAAGCAGCGCCCTCCATTAATTTATCTATATCGGCGCCGGATACTGCAATAGGAAGCAGTCCAACCGCAGTAAGCACAGAAAAGCGGCCGCCCACATCATCAGGAACAACATAGGAATCATACCCCTGCTCATCCGCAAGATTCTTCAAAGCTCCCTTAGCCTTATCTGTAGTTGCATATATACGTTTATTAGCTTCTTCCAATCCATACTTATCAATCAAAATCTTACGAAATACTCGGAATGCAATTGCCGGCTCTGTTGTCGTACCGGACTTGCTAATCATATTAATGGAAAAATCCCTGTCTCCTACAACCTCAATCAAATGCTGCAAATATGTAGAACTTATATTGTTGCCACAGTAATAAATCTCCGGAGTTTTGCGATTCGGCTGATTATTGTAAAAACTATGCCGGCAAGCCTCAATCACAGCTCTTGCCCCAAGATATGAGCCGCCAATGCCGATTACTAGAAGTACATCTGAATCTTCCTGAATCTTCTTAGCCGCCTCCTTAATCCTGCTAAACTCCTCCTTATCATAATTTACAGGAAGGTCAATCCATCCAAGGAAATCATTCCCCGCCCCCGTCTTAGCTACCAACTGCTCTTTCGCATCACATACAAGCTTCTTCATGTATTCCACTTCATGCTCTGCAACCCCTGAATTTTTGTAAGTGAATGAAATCTGTGCCATCTTAACATCTCTCCTTTTTATCTTTTATAATCACTATAACTTAAACAATGCCTAAAACAGCATTTTCGGCAAAACGCCACACTATCTTTATTTTACCATTTCAGGGCTTTTTTTACAAGCAATTAAAAAGCAAAAGGAAGGATAAATTTTTCCCCTACCACATCCCCAATAATAATCATTAGAGTTTTTTTCTATTAAAACTTCTTTTAAATCAATGGTGTAGAAGCCTATATAACCAATTGTTTTGTTTGTTTATTATTTTTCGAAACTCTGAACCGGTTGCTTTCACTTCTATATCACCATAACTCTTTTTAAATATTTCTATTTTCTCTTTATATTTTTCACTTACAACCTCATACAATTCTTCTGAATTTTTTACCTCTATCTCTTGGTTCAATACATATATTTTTAGAGGTACTCTTCTATTCCATACTTCATAAAAATCCCAACAATCTTCCACTCCTCCTTTTAAAAACGATAAACAGCCAACTAATTCAAACCCCTGAAACCACCCACAGCTTTCACGTATCCTAACGTCAATGCAATCATCATATATATGTTGACCATTTTTTTCGTATCACACATCATTATCAAATAATCATGAACTTCTCTAACCATATAATTACTAACTCCCCCTAATTTCCAAAATTCCCTTTCTCTAACTATAGTAACATTATCATATAACAATGTAATATTAAAATTATCCATTCCCATATCTTTATCTCCATCTAGTTATTACTAATATGCCTAAAAAGTCCATTACATCGAATCAATAAATCCAACTAATTATTAATCCATTACTTATGTTCAGGGTCTTGTCCTAATGGCAATTTCGTCATTCTATTTTTGATAGAATCTTCATAAGATATTATCTCATCAACCATCATAGTCATCAGCATGGTTGTTGTATATGCCTTTCTTTCCACTATTTCTATTAAATAATTTTAATTGTTATTATTTCTAATTTTCTAAATCAGGAAACATTAATCTGTTGACCCACTCATCAATATAAATTTTATTTTCTTCTAAATAATCAGGAAGACTTGCTAATTTTTCAAATTTAATTTTTTCTGAATTTTTCCACCACTTCGGTACTTTAATCGTAGCATGTAAACAGTGGTGACATGCACTGCACCATATCCACACGCCTCCCTTGTCATAACCAATTTTAAATCTGTGAAAATATACATGCCCTTCATCTTTGCCACAAATAGGACAACTTAGAGGCAAACTTTTTTTATCCTTTCCATCAATAGCATCTAAAATATCCCATATTTTTTCATCACCGTGCCACATTTTTTCATCACCGTTCCTCATTTATCTCTTTCCTTTGATATATTCAGATAATGCATCACCTGCATCATATGCTGGATCTTCTGGTGCTGTCCCACCTCTTATAAAATCACGCGCATGGTTTAATTCATGAGCAATTGTATTTGCCAACTCATTTTCACTCATAAAAGCATCATTCCCTAACCTTATAACATTTGGCTCTTCATCGACCGTTTTTCCATATGATCCTCGGTTTATACTCGGATCATATCTGATAGTTATTTTTTGACCAGAACCCTTCAAGTTAATTCCATATTTTTTAGCAATCGCATAGGCATATGTTTCAGGATCTAAAGCCATCTCCAAAGTTTTTTCAGTTGCTACAACTGGTTGCCCTTTTCTATATCTTATACCTGTACCGCTCTTTGCAAATACCTTCTGACCATAAGACTTAAAACCATTCTTAAATTTATCAATGCCAGCGTTAAGTTTTTTATCCCAATTTCTATGTACCTTCCTTTCCGTTTCCGGAAAGGCAACCACCAGACTATCCCTACATTGTTCTAATCTGACTGAGAATATTATATCATATTTACCCAAGCCCTGCTACAATCTTTTTGCTCTCTCGGAATCAATTCTACATAATGCATACTGCAAAAACAGCAAAGCACCAGTATCCCACATCACTGTGAAACACTGGTGCTCTTTTTATGGTCACTTATGCTTTCTGAACGGCTGCCGCTTCATTATTCAATTATAAGGATTACATTATTTAAGCATTCGTTAGATAGTTCATAAAGAGATCGCATCTTTTATCTGGTAATATTTCCGTTACGATCCTGCTTTGCTGTGTTATTACCAACCGCATCGTATTCCATTACCTCTTTATTTCCGTTTGCATCAGTTATGACGGTATTCCGGTCAAGATCATTATAGGAATACCTAGTCTGATTTCCCTTAGCATCTTCCTTGATAATGACATTGCCGGCTTTGTCATAGGTATAGATTCGTTTACTTCAGTAATTGTATTTTGTATAAAAGTTACTTCTCCTTTTTTAATCTTTCGAGCTTAATTTGAATATGGATAAATTAACACATCATTGTAATATGCTGAAAACATTACATAATTTCCTATTTTAATTTCTACTCCATTTTCTGAAATCTCAATCATTTCAAGCCAATCTGGATTAAACCTTATATAATATACTTCTTCATCCATATCCTCACAATATCCAGTAAAAAACATTTCATTAGTTTTCAATATTACATTAGTTAGAATATCATCATTAGATAAACATGTTATTTTTTGATTAAAATCATTTATAGTCAATTCAACAAAATATTTTTCACCTACAATTGGAAGCACTTTATTTTTCCATATACCTTTTATTTCTCCAACTTCTGTATTTGCATTTACAATTACTGTATCTTTTTCTTGTTCCACTGCATTAATAATTATCATCATTGTTTTTGTATCCTTTGCAACTCATTTACTACATAATCATCGTGCCAAGTTTCTCTGTGATAATGGAAATTTTTTGTACCCATTCCATTCATTTCATGTTCTCCAAATCTGATACTCCTTTTTCCATCTCCAGACCATATTCTATCCATAGACTTCTCACCTGTAAAAGGATCAATATCTGTCTGATCTGGACCTAAAAATTCATCCCAATCATTAACTGCATTTTTAGGCCGGACAGCTTTACCAGACTTAATTTCTACTTCAAGTCTATCATACAGACTATTATGTTTAACTTTATTGGCCGGAATAACAGTACCATCTTTTGTAACATAAAAATCCGTCCCACGAGATTTACTCTTTGCCCCACCAAACAGCTTATTAATGCCAGCATTAAGTTTTTTATCCCATTTTGCTTGGGAAGCACTGACCTTTTGACCAAACTCTGTCTGGGAAGCTGCTCCGACTCCAGCACCGATTCCACCGCCAAGCAGTGCACTTCCACCGACTTCTTTCCAGTTTACATTTCTTATGTCGTGCTTTTTATCTTTAGCAATCTGCATTGCCAAATCAGCAGATGCACCTGCTGAAGCACCAACAATACCACCTTTGGCCGATGCTGCAATGGTTTTTCCTAATATGCTACTTCCTGCTTTTGCGGCTGCCTGCTTCCCTGCATTCCCAGCTGCTTTACTAATAGCCTGAGATGCTGCTTTACTTCCGGCATTAACCGCTGCACCAGCAAGCTTTGCACCAGCACTTCCTGCCACGCCTCCTATTGCAGAAACTGCTACTTGTTTCTTATCTACCTTTCCAGTAGATATTAATTGATTAGCTGTATTGCCAGCCGCACCTGCTGCAGCTCCAGCGGCCACTGTAACTCCTAGGCTTGCACCTGCAGTTGCTGCACCAACTCCGCCTACAACCGCTCCTTCTGCAGCAGCTCCTATCGTCTTCTTAAAGCTAACTTTTCCAGTACTCTTATACTGAGAGTATGCAGAAATAGCACCACCAACAACAGCTCCAATGGCAGCTCCAACTGCGATATGAAGAAAATGCCCGTCCGGATCATAACCTGTTACCGGCTGGTTATGGCAATAAGTATACTTATTCAGGCTCAGCGGATCAGTATACTTACCAGATGCTGTATCCTCAGTCAGGAATCTTGCAGTTCTAGGATTGTAGTACCGGCTCTGCAGATAATACAGTCCGCTTTCGGAATCCTGATAATAACCAGCATAACGATAGGGATTGGAAAGAGGCACTCACAAGTGTCCCGAATCCTATTCTCCCACCCTGTGAAAAGTAACAACACCAACTAAATGACATTGATTACAATATCATTTAAGAAATTATAAATCAATTCCATTTCTATTAGCAAGTTCTTTGATACTTACTCCTGCAGTGGTCTCAATATTTGTATCCGCACCATTATTAATAAGATATGAAATCATTTCTTTATTATTTCGATGATGTATTATTGCCACCATTAAAGATGTTCTGCCAAATTTATCCTGAGAGTTAACATCTATACCTTTTTCAATTAACAATATAGATTTTCTCTTGAGGTATATACGGACTAATATCAATTCCCATATCTCTTTTACCCTTTAAATCATTAACATATTGAGTAATATTTTCAATATGCACAATCCAGTCATTTACATAATGATATAATGCCTTTCCTCTAAGACCTAATTGTATAGAACGGTATTCTAACGGATTCCCAAATACATCTCTTTCTGGATCCCACTGACATCTTATATCGGACTTTTTTACAAGTTCTTTCCATTCATCCAAACTCATCCCAATTTCTGGATAATAATGCGATGGCACTGCATTTTGAACAATATAGTCAAAAGCATTTCTTTTAATATCTATTGCTAACACATTTTCCTGATTTTGCTTTGTAGCCCAACCACAACGATACATCATCCAAAGAAAAGATGGTTTTATCCATGACATTCTAGTCATTTTAAATCTATCGCCAAAAGTTCCTCTTATAACTGCTTCCTCTGCAATATTTTTATCATATGCTTGATAAATACGAATTGTATTTTTCGAATATACTGCTCTTATCTCATTCGACATTTATTTCCTATCCTTTCCATCTATCTCAATATAATTCATCAACGCCTTAATTTCCCATGGTGTCTGTGGCTTGATTCTTTCATTAATTATTTTTATAAATGCTTTTGATGACTTAATTCTTGATAATGCCATCATGATATGTATTACCACGGAATCCCAATCATCATCCATAAAATTTAACAGCCGCTCTTCGTACTGTTTTATTAAATCATTGTCAAATTGTGATATCCAGTATGCTCCCTCCATACGAGCATCCCCAGATTCGCTTGCTCCGACAATGTCTAATAATTTTAAAAACAAAATTTCATTACTCTTATTTTTTTCAAAAAAATCTATAGCATTTTTATCTGAATGCACGGAACGAATCAACAAATCTTCAATATCCGCGTCACAAATCCCCTCTTCCTTCTTACGACTTGTATAATTAAACATGCTTTTGCCTCCATTGCTAGCTAGTATCCTGCCAGATGTCTTCGTCATACTGACAAGCTGTTTATCACCATTATAACTGTATCTCGTTGCAAAAAGAGCGTATCCCGTGTATATAACACAAAAATTCGCTCTTCCTGCTAAATTCAGCCTACATTCTTCCAATCTATAAAACCATGTTCCTCTAATTTTTTCTATTTCACCCAATACAACAAAATCAAATTTAATAGAAAAATTATACAGACATAATTTCAATAGATTTACAATAAAATTTTATAGTTTCATTCTCATAATCCCTCACAACATATCTTTGCTCAAACTCCCATCCTGCTGTTAATTGATCCACGATTTCAAATCCCATTATTTGATTATACTTTCCTCCAATATTATTAATATGAAGATTATTAATTGCATTAAATTTTACCAATAACTTATGAGTTGCCTTATCTGGCAATTCAATGAGAAAAAGTATTTTTAGATTTGATACTTGTTCCGCATATTCGTCTAAATCTATATAATAATCCATCCTTTCGATATATCTTACATCATTCCATGAAAATTGTGGATTTATTTTAATTACTTTTTCCATTCCATAAACATCTTCGCAATTATTAATTCCATATATCATATCGTGTTTCCTTTCCTTTCATAGGATCATATCCCGGACTATAATCTCGCTCATGCAAATGCGGAATTGAATGGTCACTATAACCATGATTATTATAATCAATTCTCCACTTCTGTCTTCCAAAATCATCATACACTACTGTTGATTTTTCAATTACGCCATTATGTTCTTTATAATGCGTTATTTTTGAATTTGGAGTATTATAATCAGGAGCATTTCTTTTCCAATAAGCTTCATATCTAGCTGCTTCTTCTGAAGACATCATATCTGCAAAAGATGAACTACCACTCTTATCGGTCAACTTGGTAGCTAGTTTTTTTCCATACATAAACTCAAGACTTACGCTGCCCCGATTATCTGCCATGAAATCCTTAAATCCACTCTTAAGTTTATCAATACCAGCGTTAAGCTTTTTATCCCACTCTGCCTGGGAAGCACTGACCTTTTGTCCAAACTTTGTCTGGGAAGCTGCCCCCATTCCTACACCAAGGCCACCACCGAGCAATGCACTCCCACCGACTTCTTTCCAATTAACATTCCTTATGTCATGCTTTTTATCTTTAGCAATCTGCATTGCCAAATCAGCAGATGCACCCGCTGAAGCACCAGTTATACCACCTTTGGCCGATGCTGCAATGGTTTTCCCCAATACACTGCTTCCTGCTTTTGCTGCTGCCTGTTTTCCTGCATTACCAGCAACTTTACTAATAGCCTGAGATGCCGCTTTACTTCCGGCACTAACAGCTGCTCCGGCAAGTTTCGCCCCTGCACTTCCCGCTGCACCACCCACAGCGGAAACTACTACCTGTTTTGCATTTACCTTTCCAGTAGATATTAACTGATTAGCTGTGTTGCCGACTGCCCCTGCTGCAGCTCCGGCTGCCACTGTAACTCCCAGGCTTGCTCCAGCCGTTGCCGCACCAACGCCGCCAACAACAGCACCCTCTACAGCACCTCCAATAACTGCCTTCGCATTAAAACCATTGCCGCTCTTATAACTCTTATACTGAGAGTATGCGGACATAGCACCGCCAACAACAGCACCAATTACTGCACCGACTGCGATATGCAGGAAATGCCCATCCGGGTCATACCCCGTCACTGGCTGGTTATGGCAGTAGGTATACTTGTTCAGGCTCAGCGGATCGGTATACTTACCAGAAGCTGTATCCTCAGTCAGGAATCTTGCAGTTCTAGGATTATAGTATCGGCTCTGCAGATAGTACAGTCCGCTTTCGGAATCCTGATAATAACCAGCATAACGATAAGGATTAGAAACCGTTTCCTTCTCTGTGATAGCGTTACCAAAGGCATCATAGTCGTATTCGTTCTTAACAGTTCCTGCCTGGTCCAGGACACTGACAACGTCACCGTGGCTGTTATACTGGTAGTATAGCACATCTGCCCCGTCCGTGGCAATCAGGTTTGTGCCGTAAATGTTGGTTCTCGTTTCGCCACCCGTCCGTTCCGTCAGAAGCCGTTTGCCATCATAGGTGAATACCGCCGTATTTCCGTTGACATTTTTGGAGGCACGAAGCCCGGTTGCATAGTAAGTATAATCCGACTGGCTTCCATCGCTGCCGCTGATATGTGTCAGCTGGTTCAACTCATCATAAACATAAGTATCCGTCCTGGTTGTTCCTGCTGCACTGTCCTTTGCCACAACACTGGTCTGGTTGCCGTTGGCATCGTAGTTATAAGCTGTGGATACCGTTGTATCTGCCTTCTTTTCGACTGTGGCTGTCAGACGGTTCTGGCTGTTATAAGTATAACTGATTTCTGTTACATCACTGCCATCCTGTACCTTCTGCCCTTTACGGTTTCCGGCTTTATCATAAGTATAGCTGCTTACCCTGCCGGATGGCTCCGTCATACTGACAAGCTGTTTATCACCATTATAGCTGTAAGTGCTTGTCCCCTTTGGTTCCTGCTTTTCTGTCAGCAGTCCCTCCGAATCATAATTATAATAATACTTCTTATTCGTTCCGTCAGGATTCGTATTGATAATTCCTGTCAGTAGGTTTCTTCCATCAAAGGTATAGCTTGATTTCATGCCATTGGAATGAATCATTTTGATCTGGTTGCCGTTGGCATCATAGTCATACTGAGTATTCTGACCATTATATTCTACTTTGTTGATGCGGTTCATCTTATCATAACTGTACTTTATAACCTGATTTACACCAGATTGTACGGTGAGACGATTACCTACCGCATCATAAGTATAGCCGACCGTCTGATTATGGGATGTTACCATTTTTACCATTCTGGACAATGCATCATAACTATACTTTGTTGTTCCAGTATTATCTGCCATGGTAAGCATGTTTCCAAGCTTATCATAGCTGTACTGATAAGTAATCTTTCCTGCTTTCTCCGTCAGAAGCCGGTTGCAGGCATCATAAGTGTATTTCGTAACGATACCATTGCGGTCTGTTTTGGTAATCAGATTAGATGCCTTGTCATAGCTGTAGGTTTCTTCCTTTCCGACACCATCTTCCATGGAAACTTTACGGTTCATGCTGTCATAATAGTAAGAGACCGTCCTGCCTTCTCCATCTGTCTGTTTCAGCAGATTTCCTGCCAGATCATAGCGATATGTCGTTTCATTGGACTCCGCATCCGTTACTTTCACCAACTGGTCAAAATCATCATAACTGTAACTGGTTACCTTACCGTTACGGTCTGTTTCTTTGACTAAATTGCCAATCGCATCATACTGATACTTTGTCGTATTGCCTGCCTGGTCTGTAGAAGATATTTTTCTTCCCAGCTTATCATATCCGGTAGAACTTTCCCCTCCTTTAGCATCTGTAATCTTAATCTGTCTTCCCATAGAATCATATTCATACGATATGCTCTTATCATATGGGTCTGTAGTCTTGATCAGCTGTCCATTTTTGTCATAACTGTATCTGGTGATATTTCCATTACGATCCTGTTTCGCTGTATTATTACCAACCGCATCGTATTCCATTACCTCTTTATTATCATTTGCATCGGTTATGACAGTATTCCGGTCAAGATCATCATAGGAATACCTGGTCTGATTTCCCTTAGCATCTTTCTTGACAATGACATTGCCGGCTTTATCATAGGTATAGCTTGTTGTTGCTCCCAAGGCATCGGTTTCTTCTGTTACTCTGGAGAGGGCGTCATATTTTTTGGATACTGTGCGTCCAAGGGCATCCACTGCTTTGATGACATTGCCAACCTCATCATAGGTATAGCTCTGTTCTCCATTTTCTGCATTGATTTCTTTTACAACACGGTTTAACGCATCATAATTCCATTTAGAGACCTGACCTTTCGCATTGGTCTCTTTCTTCTTATTGCCATTTTTATCATACGCATAGCTTGTAATGCAGTTCTTTGTTTCCCCATTTTCCCTATATTTCAAGTTCATGGAGACTTGTCGGTTTAATTCGTCATACTGACATTCCGTCACACGGCCTAAGGCATCGGTTTCTCGGATCAGATTACCATTGCCATCATACTGTTTCTGTGTAATATTACCCAGAGCATCCGTAACTTTAATTTCTCTGGACAGAAGATCCAGTTCCGTTTTTGTCACGCTGCCATCCGCTGCTGTTACTGTAACGGTACCTTTCTTATCATCGTAAACCGTAGAAGTTTTATTCCCGTTTTTATCACTTGTCTGAATCACTCTTCCCAATGCGTCATACTTGGTTGTTACACTATTTCCAAGGGCATCTGTTTCTGTAATAACATTTCCAAGGGCATCATACTGGTATTTCGTTGTCTGTCCCAGTGGTGCTTTCTGTGCCGTTTTCTGATTCAGGGAATTATAGGTATAGCTTGTAACACGACCTAAGGCATCCGTTACACTGGTCAGATTACCATTTTTGTCATAATCATAGATAGTCTTTTCCTTTAATTCATTCTTCTCTTCTATCTTCTGATTAATGGCATCATATTCATAACGGGTAGTTCCTTTAGGCGTAATCTCTTTTAAGACATTACCCACATGGTCATAGGTATACTCGGTTGTATTGCCAAGTGCATCCGTAACCTTCACAAGCTGATTCTTAGCATCATACTTGTATTTCGTTTCATTTCCTTTCTTATCTGTCTCCGATGTTTTATTTCCTACCGCATCATAGGAATACTTTTCCGTATTCCCAAGGGCATCTGTCGTCTTTGTAAGCTGACCTGCCTCGTCATATGTATATCCCGTTACATTTCCCAAAGCATCTGTTTCTGTTATTTTTCTTCCTACATGATCATAGGATGCTTTCGTCACATTTCCCAAGGCATCTTGAATTTTTTTACAATTATTATGGGAAGTGGTATAGTAATAAGTAGTTACCGCTCCACGCTGGTCTGTCTCGGTCTTGATAAGTCCTTTAATCTTAATATCATCATCTGTAGCATAATATTTGTATTTTGTCACATTCCCTAAGGCATCTTTCTCCTCCATGAGTTTAATGCCATTATCATCATAGGAATATGTAGTTTTATTTCCAGCCTTGTCCGTTTCAGAAATAAGATTGCCATAGGTATCGTATTTCATAGTAGCAGTATTGTCTTTGGCATCGGTAACACTGACTGGATTCCCATGTTTGTTATATTCCGTTACCGTCTTGTGTTTATTTTTATCCGTTGCCGTTTCACGCATGGCAACTTTGTGGTTCCGGCGATAATCTTCATAGGTATCCCAAGTTGCATCTCCATCTCTTTTGGTGGTGATATTGATCCACTTATCACTGTCTTCATTGTAATACTCATATTTATACTGTGTCTGTCCACCTAATGCATCTCTTTCGATTACCGGTTTTAAATCCTGGCTGAAAGTGGTTTTACTCTCTTTACCATTTCCGTTAATCATATATCTGGCACTGACACCTTCTGATTTTTTATCAATCTCATCATCATAGATAAAATACTGAATGATGTTATCACCATCATACTGACGGACAATTCTGCCAAGAGCATCATAATCATTACGCACAACCTGATGCTTTAATGGGTCATTTACGGCAGAAAGCATGCCGGAATCTTTATGATATTCAAAGGTTGTACTATTTCCTAATACATCTGTTACACTGGTAAGCTGCTTTTTGTCATTGTAGGAATAGCTGACACTGCGATCTGCACTGTCCACTACTTTTTCCAATAAACCTTTTCCGTTATAGGTAAATTTCAAATACCGTCCCACGGCATCTGTCAGTTTGCTAATTTTTCCATCGGAATAGGTCACAGAAATTTTATTGCCATATCGGTCAAACATTCCTGTCAGTTTTCCATCTTTATTAAATTCTATTTTCGACAGATCCGCATTTTTAACCCGGTAGCCACCTGATATTTTTGAAAATTCAGCATCTGTACTGTTATTCGCACGAATGGATTCATCACTATTTTCTGTAAAGAAAATTTTTGTACCAGAAGCAAAAGACACCTCATATCCACCATTGCCATCAATGTACCAACTGGCAATATAAGCATCTTTGTTCTTGTATTTTATCTTATACCATATTTTTCCTGAGACCTCTTTAGTCCCCAGTACTTTTACCGTTTTTCCTCTGGAAAGTCCGCCGATAATCTTTTTGTCCGCTCCAGCATCCTCTCTGACATTTAATCGGCTGACATCTACCTTACCAACCTGTATATCATTCCCGGAACTGGACTCTTTCTTTTCCACTTTCATATCCAGATTCGTATGATAGCCCTTTCCAAGGATAGAACTTTCGTTTGCAGAAAGAGAATTATAAGTTCTGGTGAATGAAAGATTGTTGCCTGGTCCTTCTAAGGCAATATCTGTTTCATCATATACATAATTTCCAGTCAGAAGATTTGTAGATGCCGTAGTCATCCACTCTTGCGCTTCTTTACTATCAATACCACTATATAAATCTGAGAATTCCAGATTCATCTTGCTTTCCGGCAAATCTTCATCCTCTGCCACTTCACTTAAGGTAAGCTGCTTGGAAATCTTCTCATAAATTAAATCAATCTGTTTCTCCACATCTTCCTGTGTCATGGAACGGGAATTGTTGATATAGAAGTATCCACCCTTTGTATAGGTTGCAATCTTCTCCAAAATATTGGTATTCGCATCGCTGCCTAATGCAACGGTATTTACTACAACATTATTCTTAACACACTTGTCAGTTGCCTTTGGTATCGGATTACCGCCATCACCATCTGTCAAAAGGACAATAACCTTTCTCCTGGAATTATCCTTGAACATATCGACAGCATCAGCAATTGCACAATAAAGGTCTGTCCCACCTCCGCAAGTACGCATGCCATCCAGTGTTTTATTTAACAGTGACTTATCCTTCGTTATCTTACATTTTACAGAGGAACTACCTGTAAATGCCAAAATTCCCGCACGATAGGAATCCTCTTTTAAGTTTTTCAAAAAATTCTTTGTCGCAAGAATCCTATAATAATCTGGATCATTCCAACTCATGCTGCCAGACTGGTCAATGGAGAATACAATATCCACGTTACTCAAATCGATACTCATCTTGGAATATCCAAGCAGATAGGTTCCACCATCTGCAAACACTCCAACCAGTGTATTCTTTTCCTTGTCATAATTACTTCTGTCAGTTTTTCTAATTCTTTGGTATCATAATTTACCTTATATACACTTAAGTCATCCTCACCGATGCCAAGCTCTTCCAACTCTTCGTCCGTATAATTGAAGATGATTTTTCCATCTTTAAATGGAAATCCACCAGTTGTAACATCTACCGCATTTCCAACGATGCCCTCTAAAGAATTTATCAGTACATTATCGGAATCATTTACACCAACCGGAGCAAGTACAAGGTTACTGTCCCCGCTAATATTGACCTCTGCCCTGCCAGAATCTGACTTTTGCTCGGTCTGATACTCTCCCATTTCGTCTTTTGTTAACGGATCCAGCCCTAAAAGAACCTCTGCACCATCATAAATACCATCTCCATCGGTGTCCGGTTCTAATGGATTTGTGCCAAGGCGGACTTCTTCTGCATCACTGAGACCATCATTATCTGTATCCTTGGAAAAAACATCTGTACCATACAAAAGTTCTTCGCTGTTTGTAAGACCGTCCCCATCATCGTCTTGATCTGCCTCAAAGGTATATTCTTTCTCCTCATTGATACCTAACTTGATTTCATTGGAATTGTCACTGTTTCCTCTCTCATTGACAGCTACCACAACATAATAGTAGATTTCATCTGGATTCATATCCTCATCTACATATTCCGTCTTTAGTAACTTATCTGCTATCACATAATAAGGTCCGCCACTCTTAGTACTGCGGTAAAGAGTATAACTTCTTGCTCCCAGAGTTTCATCCCATATAAGTTTTGCAGCATCATTCTCAATCTTTCCAAATAGGGTTGGTGTTTTTGCAATATTGCGGTAACATTCCTCATTAGACAACGGACTTTTGGTAAATTTATTGTCTGCGGTTACCACATAATAGTATTCACCTTTTTCACTTGTAGTCATATCTGTATATGTCTTAGCGGTAAGATCTGTGGCAAGAACCGTATATTTCCCACTTGCTCCATTCTTCCTCTGAAGGGTATAAGTTGTAGCACCATCTACTCTGTTCCAGCTAAGAACAGGATATTCCCCTGTTCCGTTTAAAACCAGTTTAGGAGCATCCAACTCCAGCCTTAAATCTTCATAAGATAGTAATTCATAATTATAAGGTCCATTCTGAATATTACCTGGCTTTCCCTGAAATCCAATTTCTATCTTCTCGCCTTTCTTCAGATTCCCATTATAACCTGTATTCTGAATTACATAATGATTCTCATTGTGCTCGATAATGCTGGCATTCCAAACAGTATCAATATCATAGTCGAAATCAAAACTAAGTACCCAGTCACGAATTTCCTTATCTGTATCGTTTGTAATCGTGATGGAACCAGTGTACCCATCTCCCCAATCTGATGTAACAGAAAATTCTGCTTTATAATTATCACCATCCAGAGTGATTTTCTCAGAACTCAATTCAAATTTAGATGGATTGCCAATAGTATCATTATTCCAATTTGCTGTGAAGGAAAATGACACACTTGCACCTGGGGCAATGTCAGCATTCCATTCTGCATTTTTGAACTGGTAGATATCTCCCTTGTGATCATACACAAAAGCATTCCATACTTCTGTAATCTCATGTTTGAAATTACAGGTAACATTCCAGTTTTTGATTGTTTTTTCAGAGGTATTGGTAATCGTAATTTCCCCCTGAAACTGATTATCCCATTGATTTATTACCTTAAAACTGGTAGAGAACTCTTTCTTGGAAAGCTCTACACCTGTTTCTTCCGATAAGTCAGAAGCTTGGGAAGCCTGTTTAGCATCCTCCAAAGCATTATTTTTCTGTACAACATTTGTATCTGTACTTAACTCTTCCCTACTGCTGTTTTTTGCAGTATTACTGCCTGCTTCTGTCGTCTGACTGCTTGTAGCAGCACTGGCGACAGGGCTAAATCCTGTCTGCAGAACGATAGCTGCTGTCAGCAGGATTGCCAATGCACGCTTCATTCGTTTCTTATACTTACCTCTCATCTTAGATTCTCCTTCCATCACATATGCATAATTTTTGCAACTCTCTGCCCATTTCTAAAAAAACAAAACAGACATTTTCTACAAGCATAACATAGTGATAGATGTAAAATCTTTTATTTTTCGTGAATGGTAGCATAATTACGCAAACGTCTCGTATGCTTTTTATAAATCAAGATCAAGATACTGCTACATAATGTTCTTAACCATTTGCTCTTCGCATTTTCCATTCAAAATGTATTTTACGAACATCCGAAAATTTTCTTCTGCTTAATGGTAACGATTGATTTCCCAGAATATAAACTTTGTCTTTTTCTACTTTTCTGATATGTTCCAGATTAACTAAATAAGATCTATTAGTAAGAATAAAACCTTTGTCTGTCATTCTTTTAGATAATTCCTGCAATGTTTCTGAACAACGATATGTCTCTCCATTCCTTAGATGCATCAAAACATCATGATCGTAAACTTCAAAGTAGACAATATCATAGCATTGGATTTTTTGAACAGAAAGTAATGGCATCGGTATCTCTACTATTTGATATTTTTCTAAACGTAACATGGCACTATCTAATGCTTCCTCTATTTCATCCATATGAAACTTATCAATATAACGGAAAGCCTCTACTTTATATCCCTGTCTACTCAACTCAATATGTGTAGTCAATATAATAAACAAGGCATCCGCATGTTTAATCCGATATTCCTGCAATATAGAAAACCCGTCTCTGTTTGGTAGCTCAATATCCATAAAGACAAGCTGATACTCCTTTGTTGTTTGTAAAAACTTTTCTCCGGTTGAAAAAACTTTGATTTGTATATCTGTCTTACCAAAATATTTACGGACATACTTCTCTATTTTGTCAGACCAGATTTTTTCATCTTCGACAATTGCAATATTCATTTTCTAATTCCTTCCCGACTTTTTTCTGCCTTCTCCATTCGGATTCTTATTTTCCATAATGATATCAATAACAAATTCGTTATTAATTATCTCTATATTCACACTTCCAAAGTATTTTTCTACACTGTCTTTGATATTATGGATACCAAAACCATGTAAATCCTTTTCTGCTTTCGTAGTTATAATCTCTTGATCTTTTCTTTTCAAATTACCTTGAAAAGTATTCCGTTCTCTAATATAAATCATGTCATTGTCAAAATGAATGGACAACTCCACCTGTCCATCTTCTAAGCTTGCATTTTCTAGAGCATTAGATAATATATTAGAAAATATTGTGCATAAATCAAATGCACTGACATGACATTGCTGTGGTAGACTTCCAATTACCTTAAATGAACATTCTTTTTTTAGAAATTGGTTGTTATAATAATTCAAAATGGCATCCACCGTTTCGTTATGTACACTAATATAGCCTGGTATATTCTCAATTTTCCCACAAATTGTATCTAAATAATCATTTAATTCATCCCAGTGGCTTTCATTAATATATTGTCTTAATACATATATATGCGTTTTCAAATCATGTCTGAATTTCTTTGTTTCATAATTCCTTTCTTCCAGATACTGATAATGCCCTACTTGGAGTTCCAGATATTGCTCTTTTAATTCTTCATTCTTTCGATGCCAGTTATTTGAAGACGCCAAAACCAGAACAAAAGCCATCTGAACCAAAGAACTGAGCACTAACATAACATAGAGCCATGTAAATTCCCCATGTATATTCATAAGCTTTTTTTCGACAAGTGCCAAAATAAAAGCATTAACCACGCAAATAATTAAAAAAGAAATAAAATACCCAAGCGATATCTCCCGCAACGCAGTTTTTCGATTATGTGATACAACTCCAAAAATAACAGCCAAGATAATTATTGTTATGAAACTCGCATACAAATCCTGATATGATTTAAGTTGAGAAACTGTTTCCTGTAGCACCAGCTTCAATAGTACATAACTAATTGTATCCGTTGACAATATTACGCCGATAGACCAAAAAATAATAGCCACATCATTAAATGTAATTTTCTCAAACAAAATATAAAACGAAAAAAATGCAAACATTATGTATAGAATCGGATATATAACGCTCAAATTACAATACTTCTGTAATAATCCCATAAAAACAGCCACAATACAGACAAGCACCCCTTTTCTATAACTTTTTGTCAGTGGCATAGAAAACCCTAAGAGATAAATTACAAGAAATTTTATAATTTCTAAAACATAATATATACTTTTAATCATTTGCACATCGCCTTTTGCTTTAAAAATATATTAACCATCAGGAAACTTTTTATTATTATTACATAAATCTATATCTATCACAAGTAAAATAACGGGGCAAAACAAAAAATACCAACTAATTTTCCGTAAAATCAGCTGGTATTTTTCATTGTATCCTTATACCAATTATCTGCATAAAGAATTACGGCCAATATTTCAAAAGCCAATAAAATAAATTAATATCTATTGTCATCATAACTTTCTCCTTTCTCGCTATAACTCTTGGTTTATTGATAATTCTACTTTAACATTTATTTCACAATATAACAGCATTTTTTCGTGAATGGCACAAAATCTTCGTAAATGGTATCCTTATTTCTTTTTTAGAAGATATTCTATCTACTGTTTTCCCTTACCGAAATCATCAACAACCTTGCATACCGTCCCACCCAGCTTATACAGGTGGAAACGGATTTCCGGATGTTCTTTATAATAACTCTCACCTAAATACGCATGAAGTACACCGAACATCCTGCCGCCATTTATGTTATGCCCGTAAATGATTCAGTTGTCACTGTCAATGGTGCATCTTAAATCCAGAAACGTTGTGTCATAAAAATTGTCTTTCACTATTCTATTTTTATATCGCAAAGACTGCCAAAACGATAACCCTCTTTTTCCAGATTGGTAAGTATAGTATCAAGCGCTGCTGCATTTGCCGAAGATACATTATGAATCAGGGGAATTGCCCCGGGATGATAGTATTTACCCCAATGCTCAATAACATGGTCGACACTGGGCTGATTATTCACATCATAATCAAGATAAGCTATACTCCAAAACACTGTAGTATAACCTAAATCCTTCGCCACCTGCAAAAGATACTCGCTGTATTCACCCTTTGGCGGACGGAAAAATGCATCCATATCATATCCGACAGCCTCTTTCATATACTGCTGGCATCCCACAATCTCCTCCACAATTTTATCCACTGAAGCTTCACTTAAATTGGGATGTGTAATAGTGTGGTTTCCTACCGTATGCCCCTCCTCCTTCATGCGCTTCACAATCTCCTTATTATCTCTTATATAGGTCTGTGTCACAAAAAACGTCGCAGGAGCCTTATGTTTTTTAAGCACGTCAAGTATACCGTTTGTATAACCGTTATCGTAACCGCAGTCAAAGGTTAAATAAATAACTTTATCTACCGCTTTCCCTTCCATAGCTTTTTTATCAACATAAACAGCATTATATTTCCCGATGTCAAAATCTTCCTGCGCGCCGCTTTGCAAATGATCCATATTACGCTTAAACCACCATGAATTAAATTTCTTTGGCAAAGCGGAATAATCCTTTTTCTTTACTAACTCTGCCGCTTCTGCAAATTTATTTTTATCCTCCTTTTTCTGACTGCTGCCTTCCTTAACATTTTTCTGACCGTCTTTATCCGCTTTATCATCTCCATTTTCAACCTCCGTATCCTCCGCCTTTTTTCCGTCAAAACCCGACTTGTAATCCTCATGCTGCGCCACCTTAATATCACAGCCTGCCAGACATAAAAAAAGCAGCGCTGCAAAAAGGACGCATACCGCTCTTTTTATTGCACTGCTTATCTTTTCTTTCCTTGCAAAGGTCTCCACCATAGCCGGAATCCATTTCTACCTTCTTTAATTATAAATATATGCAAATACTAATATTACTATTCTACTCACATCAAAAAGCTTCTCAAAATATCTTCAAGCATATCATTATCAAGCTCAGGCTCAACCGCCGCTGCCATGCTGGCATTTTCAAAATTCTCTTCGTCCTCTCTCTTTTGGGAAACCTTAACCCCCATATCCCTTGACTGCTGCCTCGCCTTTGCCACCTGCTCCAAAATACGAGCCTGCGCGCTCTGCCTGTCCTGACTCTCCGGCTCTTTAGCCTCTTCCTCCTTGTCAGATATTACTGCCGCTGCCGCCTCCTGATAAAGCAAACGCTTTCTCTCCTCTCTGGCATCGCTTACCTTCTGCTCCTGAAGCATGTCCCGCTGAAGTTTAAAATACAAATCATTTGTTAAATAATTATGCATACCCAGCAAATAATACATACGGTTATAATCCACACGGAAAAACACCTCTGCAACAACAGAAATTCCCGTAAACATCAATCCGGCTGTAAAAATAAACACAATCTCATTGTCCCTTGCACCATTTAAAAATGCCACCAGACTGCAAATCACCCCCATGGTAAAACAAAGTACAATGGCCATAAGATTGCAATTTTCCAATTGATACACAGGAATCCCTAAAATCCGCTGGTTAGAAAGTGCTCCTTCTATGTAATTGTCCACCTCTTCAATATACTCGCCTTTTCGTATATGCCTCTCATAATCCGTCAGCAAATTTTTAGTGATGCCCCTGCTGCTTATCTCCTGCCCCTTATATAGTCTTCTAACCTGCTTCGCTAATATATGGCAGGAAACGCCCGCCAGCATTTTGGCGCATATTCCAACTATGCAAATTCCTAACATAACATAAAGCGCCGGCCATCTGGACAGCCACAATTCATATTGAAAACCCATTCTTTTCAAATCTCCTTTCAATCGCTAATATTCAACAATCCCACAATCTCTTTGCACCTTAATGCCCTTGTGGCTATTATCATCATAGCTCATTTAAAAAAAAGAGAAAAGAAAAAGCATACTCTAAGTTTCGACAGCCTATTTCGACAAAAGGCAGTACCAATCTTTGTTTTACTGTATGGAACATTGTTTAAAGCTTATTATACATCGCCTCTAAAAGCTTTACACTATGTACAATTGCTTTCTTTGCAAATGCAGAATAATCCTCATGTCCTGAATTGTCCGCTTTATCAGAAATGGCGCGTATTATAAGGAACGGAATGTTGTTAAGATATGCGACATGAGCCATAGCTGCGCCCTCCATCTCTGCGCAGCGTCCGCCAAAGGTCTTAACCAAGTAATCCTTCTTATCCTTAGAGGCAATGAACTGGTCGCCGCTGACGACCTTGCCGGTAAAGCATTTTATATCCGGATTAGCCTCCTTACACGCCTCCCTTGCCACCTCTATCAAATGTTCGTCCGCCTTAAAAACAGACTCCTCCATTCTTGGAATAATTCCCACAGGATCTCCCAAAGCGCTGACGTCCATATCATGCTGCTGCGCCTTTGTTGACAGCACAATATCTCCGATATCAATGTCATTATCCAGACTTCCTGCCACACCGGTATTTATCAATGTATCAACATCAAAAATATCAATAAGCGCCTGAGTGCATACTGCCATATTCACCTTTCCGATTCCGCTTACTACAACCACAGTATCCTTTCCCCAAAGCTCGCCTTTTGCAAAAACCATGCCTGCCTTTGCCACTTCTTCCATTCCATGCATAAGCCCCTTAAGCTGCGCTACCTCCTCATCCATAGCTCCGATAATTCCAATACGTTCCATTTCAAGCCTTCCTTTCTTTGATTTTTTAAAGACTTGCTTTAAAGTCCTGTCTTAGTATCCGTATCCGCTTTGGCAGACACAATACTAAGCGCGGCCTCCATTTTAAGCAATTGCCTATTTAAAACCCATGTGCTATAATCATAACACACGAGCTTCAAATAGGCAATTTAATTAAGGAGGATTATCATGGAATACTCTACAAGCGGAACATGTTCCAGAAAAATAACTTATGATATTATAGATAACAAAGTAAGAAACGTAAAGTTTGAAGGAGGCTGCGCCGGCAATACGCAGGGAGTAAGCGCCCTTATAGAAGGCATGGACGTACAGGAGGCCATTTCCCGTTTATCAGGAATCAAATGCGGCTTTAAACCAACCTCCTGTCCCGACCAACTGGCAATTGCATTAAAACAGAGCCTTTAATAATATTAATTTTGAAAATGCAGGAGGATTTTTATGAAACGAATCATACTTACAGGCGGCGGCACCGCCGGACATGTCACTCCAAACATGGCGCTGATTCCCGATTTAAAAGCGGCAGGCTATGATATCCATTATATCGGTTCTTACGAAGGAATTGAGAAAAAACTTATCGAGGAAATGAAGCTTCCATATCATGGAATTTCTTCAGGAAAGCTGCGTCGTTATTTTGATATAAAAAATTTTTCAGATCCGTTTCGTGTATTAAAGGGCTGCAGAGAAGCCTATACCTTACTTAAGGCGTTAAAGCCGGATATAGTATTTTCCAAAGGCGGCTTTGTTTCAGTACCTGTGGTATTGGCTGCCAAGCGTCTGTCTATCCCTTGTATTATCCACGAAAGCGACATGACTCCGGGACTGGCTAATAAGCTGTCAATCCCCTGTGCTACAAAGGTATGCTGTAACTTTCCTGAAACTATAGAACATTTACCGGAGGGCAAAGCTGTGCTTACTGGCTCGCCCATCCGCAAGGAGCTTTTTGAAGGCAATAAGCTTGACGCCTTAGAATACCTCCATTTCAGTCAGGAAAAGCCGACTCTTATGGTAATAGGAGGAAGCTTAGGCTCTGTTGCCATAAACAATGCAATCAGAGATAATCTTAACGAGCTGCTTTCCAATTTTCAGATTATACACTGCTGTGGAAAAGGACATTTAGAACCCTCGCTTGATAACAAAAAGGGTTATCGTCAATATGAGTACGTAAAAAAGGAACTGGCAAGCTTCCTTGCGCTGGCAGACGTAGTAGTATCGCGAGCAGGAGCAAATGCAATCTGCGAGCTTTTGGCGCTTAAAAAACCAAACATTTTAATTCCCTTATCTGCCGAAGCAAGCAGGGGCGACCAGATTTTAAACGCCGCCTCCTTTGAAAAACAGGGCTACAGCAAAGTTATACAGGAAAAAGATATTACCGGAGATATACTTGTCGGCGCCATAAACGAAGTCTATAACAACCGCAAACAATATATTGCCCACATGAGCGAAAGCAAGCAGGCAAACCCGGTTGATACTATTATGGACTTAATATTAGAAGTCAGCAAATAGTTTATCATACGGGATAAGACTCTAAAGCGAGTCTTGAATAATTAAGGAGAAAAATCATGTTTACGTTTGACAGTATAGTCCGTTTCAGCGAAACGGACGCCAATCAGCTTCTATCACTTTCCGGAATTATTAACTATTTTCAGGACTGTTCGGAATTTCATTCAGAAACCGTAGGAAGCGGTGTTGAAAAACTGGGAAATTATGCATGGATACTAAACTCATGGCAGATTCAGATAAAACGGTATCCAAAGCTTAGCGAACCCATAACGATATGTACTCTGCCCCATATGCTAAAAGGCATAGAAGGCCACCGCAACTTCCTGATAAAAGATAAAACCGGAGCTGCCATTGTAAACGCCAACTCCATCTGGACTTACTTTGATAAGACAAAGCAGCGCCCAACGCGCATTACTAAAGACCAATATGAATGCTATAAACCAGAGCCAGCCTACCCAATGGAATACGCTCCAAGAAGAATTGATATAAAGGATATTCCTGAAAATGCATATAAAGAGTCCGGCTCCCTTACTGTAATGCCCTCGCAGCTTGATATGTACGGTCACATGAACAACTGCCAGTATATCACTATAGCCTGCGACTATCTCCCAAGGGATTACAGCTTCAGTCAGGTTAGAGTGGAGTATCAACGCTCTGCAATGCTTTCAGACACAATCCTTGTAAAACAGTACCATAACTCCTTGCGTCTTATCACTCTGCTTACAGACTCTAAGGGAATCCCCTACTCTATACTTGAATACACTTAAAAAGGGCTGTCTATACAGCCCTTTTATGCAATAATGTTATTCACAGGCATTGCAAAACTCAATCTGCAAACTTTTATTAATTCACCTTAAACACACTCATTTTATCCATCATTTCCTCAGCCAATCCGTTTAATTCCTCAGCCTTATCGGAAATACCTGTTACAATGCTTGCCACCTCTACAACAGAAGCGCTGGTTTCCTCTGTGGAAGCTGCATTCTCCTGTGCAATGGCAGTCAAATTATTAACTACATCTACAACTCCAATACGGGCTTCATCTAAAGCCTTTGTCTTATCTGCAATAACCTTCATGCCATCTATAGACTCTGTAACGCCCTGCTGAATCTTCTCAAAGGCGTCGTCTGTACGCTCCATATGAGCAGTCTGCTCTTTGATAATCTTCTTAACCTGCCCCATTGTCTCCACAGCCTTCTCAGAATCTGCAAGAAGCATCTTAATGATATCATCAATAACTTTAGCAGAGTCTGTCGACTGCTCTGCAAGCTTCTGAATCTCACTTGCCACAACTGCAAAGCCCCTTCCCTGTTCACCAGCTCTTGCCGCTTCAATAGAAGCATTCAGGGACAAAAGGTTAGTCTCCTCTGCAATCTCTGCAATCACCTTAGTTGCCTCACCGATACGCAAAGCAGATTCATTAGTTACATCCGTCTGCTTAGCAATAACGTCAATATGCTGCTCAGAACGAACGCTAATATCCTTAAGCTCAGTTAAAATCTGCTGTGCATTCTGATTAGCCTCTTTCATACGCCTTGCAGAATCCATCAGTTTATCTACCTTCTCGTTGGTATCCTCCACCATTTTACCCATAGCGACTACGTTCTCTGTAGCTTTTTGCGTTTCGTCAGCCTGAGAAGTTGCGCCGTTAGCAATCTCATTTACCGCATTCTCAACCTGCTCCATAGTCATATTGGTATCGGCAGAATTAACCTTAAGTAATTCCGCCGCCTCCTTTAACGTAACACTGTTCTGCTTAATGGCGCTGGTCATTGAACAAAGCTCATTCTGCAGCTCGTTGATAGACCTTGCCATCAACCCCATCTCGTCCTTGCGTTTATTCAAAGTCTGCTGCTCAATATCCTCCCTAAAATCCATCTTGGCAATTCTTGCAGTCAAACGCACTGTATGCAAAATAGGTCTTACAAGCCTTGTCGCCATAACAAACCCAATAACTGCGCAAATCACAAGACAGAGAAGCACGCCTATAATTCCCCTTCGGTTCATATCATATATCGGCTGCAAAATCTCTGATTCATCTGTAGTTACTACAAGAATAAAATCCTGTGTTTCATTTACATAAACAGCCGCATATTTTATTACGCCTTTAAATTCGTACTCCACAATTCCATTATCAATCTTCTTACCGGCTTCAATGTCTGAAACGCATTTCTTTACTACCTCGTTCTCAACCGGCTCCCCAATCTTCTCCGGCGTCGGATGATACATCATGATTCCCTCCGGCGAAACCAAATATGCATAGCTTGACTCAACACCCCTAAGCTTTAAATCCGCCAGATGTTCCGACAGGTACTCAGTCGTAAGCACCTTTTCCTTGCCAACAGTTTCAACTTCGCCTTCAAGCATGATACCATAAGCCTCTGACAAATCTTCCAGATAATTCTTTGATATGCTTGAAATACTTGACTTAACGTTAGGCGAATAATTCCATACCATTAAAGCTCCGGTAAATACTACCGCCACAACTATCATAATAAAAACCTTGCCTCGAAAAGAATGAATTAAACTTACCTTCTGCTCCATAAGCGTTACCTCCCGGTTGTTAATACCTTGATGCTGTTCTATTACAAGTTATACTTCTTAACGACATATATAACCAGACCTTTTGTTTATCTTCAAATCTCCCTTTGTCTAAGAATATCAAAAATCCTGACTTTTCTCAAGTGTTTTTATTAAAAACGCTAAAAATTAAAATGTCTTCTCAAATTTTTCCATTAATATATCATAATCTTCAACATCAAAAGCGGCAATATTCTGAATCCTGCTTGCCACACTTGCAAGAATGGTAATTACGCCCCTGGCAAGCTTAAGCCTTCTCTCAACCGGCCCCTGCCTTATTGATATATATTGTATCTTTTCATAAGGAATCTGAACTAACTCTTTGCCAAATGTCCCTCTTGAAATGAAAACCTCCTTCCCATCTGTATTAAATCCCGAAGCAAAATAAAACAGCGTGCGCCAAAGAACAACTAACAGCCAAAGCCCTATTGAAGCAAGCAAAATCCACAGCGCATCGTCTTTATTCAGCGGAGCAAAAATTACAATTCCAAACATAACCGATACTGCAAAAATTAATATATATATGAGAGCAGTAATATACGCTTTAACAAGCGTCCTTTTAGGAGGCCTCTTGCATACCGTCATATCCGGTATCTGACATTCCGGAAGCAGCAAAGCCATCTTGCTTCTAATGTCGGACGCTTTACCAACAAGCAAAAGCTTCATGCCATCCACATCCTCGTCTTCCCCTCCCACGTTTATAGTCTTTACACTGTAATACCCTAAAATTCTGCCTATAAATGTAGAAGAATACTTTAAAGCATTGATTTTATTTACCGGCACTGCATATTTCTTCTTTTTTAAAAGACCGCAGCTTACATAAATCTTATCCTGAAACCTTCTGGCGCGAAAATTATAATCCGACAGCCAGTCTTTTATAATGGCTGACAGCATAGAGCCTGCAAACAATATCGGAATAAATATAGTTGTGATAATTGAAAAAAATCCTGAAGCAGTTTTTATGCCATCCACAATTGCAAACACAGCCAATGCGATAAATATAAGAACCCAAACCACACCGCTGATAGGAGTGTCAATAATGCAGTTTCTTATAATCTCGCTGTCAGTATAAATTACATCATATTCGTCCTCCTTAACATCCTCCATTAAGTCAAGCTGCATCTCTGAATTAATGTCATTAACGCCCTCATTAGAAATATCGCCCTGTTCATCCGATTGAATCTCTTTCATCATCCGCATAATAAGATTCTTGACAGCATAAGCGTCCCTTTTTTTCAACACAATCTTAACGTCTGTGGATTCGGCGGTGGAAAGACTGTTTGTATCCAGTTTCAATTTATAAGTACCCATAATAATCTCAAAAAAGTTCTGCTCCATATTTATATTGGAAATATTCTGCACTGCAATAGAATTGACCGACTGGTTCAGCGTTCTTCTCGCAATTGTTACAGTCCCGTCCTTAACTGTAATAGTTGTTTTGTACCATCTTAAAAAAACCCATAAACACGCCAGTCCCAAAACCAAAAATGTTATTCCAAGCGCCATCAGCGCGCCTATAAGATTACCGGATTTAAGGAATTCATACGCAAGCTTGAAGGAATCATCGCTGCTAAACAGCATTAATACCGCCACCATAATAATTCCCCACATCTCCTCAAATATATATGTAAAATGATTACGAAGCCCAACTATCTCGTCAAGCTCCATATTTTCTTTTCCATTGTTTTCCATAAAGTATCCTCGCTATTCCTGTGATGTTTGACCTTGTTGCTTCAAATCCTGCCCTGCTTCTTTCTGCAGACTGTACTGCTGCTGCATTTGCGCGCGCTTCTCCGCCTCCATCCGGCGGCTTTCAACTGCGTATGAATTAATTCGATTTTTCAAATGCCCCACCAGTTCCTCAGCCTTTTGCTGCTCTAAGAAACGAATCAATACATCTCCTCCCGCTGTGGTCACAACCACCTTAGACAATCCAAACATGCGGTCTAACGGACCGCTATGCATGGAAATCTTATGGAGCCTTTCTATAGGAACTACATTTCTTGTTACAAACAAAACGCCCTCTTTTACATCAATTTCCTCATCAGTAAACCGATAACGGTACCGCTCATATCTTATAAAAGGCGTAATAATTCCCGCCGCATAACAAACTGCAATCGCAGCAAGCAATAAATTCACCCAGCCCGTTACGCCCTCCGACTGCTTTAACAAAAGCCATACCGCAAGCAAAACAAAAGCCAAAACAGTACAGAGTATAATTTCTGACACCAGCATAAGGCTTCTTGCCTTCTTATTCAACTTCTCATACATTTAATAATCCTCCTATCGCTTCTTTATAAATATATCTAAATCATTGTATCACACCACTTATATTTACGCCACAATAACCGCATAAAGCTTAACTTAAGGCGGAACGTATTATGCCTCCCCCCCCTCCCAAAACAATTCGTCTAACGTCTTGCCTAAAACCCTGCATATTGTAATGCACAGCTTAATTGTGGGATTATAGTCCCCCTTCTCGATGGCATTTATAGTTTGTCGGGACACACCACAAAGCTCTGCCAACTGCTGCTGCGATAAATCCATAGCAGCCCTTGCAGCTTTTACTTTTAAATTCTTCATGCCCTTCACCTGCTTTACAATCACCAAAAACCAACAAAAACCGCAAGCTTACTTTTCGTGCGTTTTAATATCCTTTAACGCATTGGTAAACTTAATCGGGTTTCCATACCTAAGAGTACCCATACGATAAATCTTTGCCCCAAGCCATCCTACAAAGAAAATTGAGGCATATAAAATTACAGCGGAAAGCACAACCTCCCATGCAGCCACTTTACCCATTCCAACTCTCGCAAACATTGCCGAATATGAGCTGAAGGGCAAATAAGAACAAATCTTGATTGCTATTCCGTCAATATTCGTTAATTGCAGCAGTACAATAAAATAAACTATCATAATAATCATCTGAAGATTGCCGCACGACTTGTTAATATCCTCTGTCTTTGAAACCAATGCTCCGAGAGCTCCATAAAGAAATGCATAAAACAAAAATCCGCCGATACCGAATATTGCAAATACCACCAGCACATTAGCCGGAATATCAAGTATTATATCAAGCTTGTCTCCCCAAGCCTCATGGTTAATTCCATACCCAATAAGCGCGCAGCCAAGAATCATTGACATCTGAAACATGACTGCCACAGCGCCGGCAAAAACCTTGCCAAACAAAAGATATTTGGAGTCTATACTTGTAACAAGCACCTCAATGGAACGGTTGCTCTTCTCCGTTGTGACCGCAGTTGCAATCATACCGCCATATATGACAATTACCATAAAAATAATAATTACCAATGCATAGCAATACCAATAACTGTCTGCTGCGTCCTTCCCTAAAATCTTCTCTTTACATTCTACCGGCGCTTCATATTCCTTTGAAAATTCATCATAATCAATGTTCTGTTCAACGCAGTATGCCTGTTTATGTATAGTTGATAAAACCTCATTAAACATATAGGTGCTTTCATCCATCATATTACGGTTAATAACGTAATAATTATAATGCAAATCATCAATCACATAAAACCCTGCCTTAATATCTTCCTTCTTTACCGCCTTTTCCAACGCCTTTGCCGAGTCATAGCTCTTTATATCTGCGTCCTTAAATACGTCCGAAAGAAGCTTGGTATCCTTAAAATATCCACTCTCATCATATATTCCCAACGCCTGCTCTTTTGCGTCCTCGCCCGAATCCCCCTCTTTCTCCTTTAAGCTTTCAGTCCCCAGCAAATCCGACATATCAAACACCCTTGGGGCAAACATACCCAAACCGATTATAAGGCAAATAAGCGCTGTTGTAATTATAAACGACTTATTCTTTATGTAGCTAAACAGCTCAAATTCAAAAACAGTCCATAAACGTTTCATTTACTCTACCTCCTTAGCAACTTCTTCCGTTTTATCCGCTTCATCCACTCCGCTTACATCTGTTTCCACTTTAATAAAAATATCATTCAGCGACGGTTTATAAGTTTCAAAATGCTCAAGCTCTACATTGTCAAGCTCGATAAGGGCTTTTAAAAATGCATTTCTGTCAACCCCCTCCTTAAGCCTTACAATCGTATCCTCCTTTGAGCTGCCTGTTACTTCCGCCAGAGAATTAAGCCTCTCGCTAAGCAGCCCTGCAAACGCCTCCTTCTCCAAACGACGGTCGCTGACTACAAGCTGGTTCTTCCCAAACTCCTCTTTTATAGATGTTAGATTGCCATCTAATATAATCTCTCCATGATGGATAATAGCAATATCTTCACAAAACTGTTCCACATAACTCATCTGGTGGCTGGAAAAAATCACAAGTTTTCCGTCTTCAATAAGCTCTGACACCACATCCTGAAGAATCTGTGAATTTACAGGGTCCAGACCGCTAAAAGGCTCGTCTAAAATCACAATATCAGGATTGCATACTAGAGTAGATGCAAGCTGCACCTTCTGCTGGTTTCCCTTTGATAATGTTTCCAGCAATACTTTCTCATACTGCTCTACGCCAAGCCTCTTTAACCATTTTCTGGCATTGTCCGCCGCCTCCTTCTTATTAAGTCCCCTAAGTCTTGCCAAATACACCATCTGCTCAAGAATCGCTCTTTTCGGATATAAGCCGCGCTCCTCAGGAAGGTATCCAATCTGCACCCTTCTTATATCAAACTTCTCGCCATCAAGCAATACCTCTCCTTGATTAGCACGAAACACATCCATCAAAATTCTTATAGTAGTTGTCTTACCCGCTCCATTCCTTCCGAGCAATCCCAGCGCCTTGCCGCTCTCTACGGAAAATGAAATCCCTTTTAAAACTTCTTTTTCGCCAAATGTCTTAGTAATATTTTTAACCTCTAACTTCATGGCTTTCCTCCTTTTGTCAGACATATTTTGTTAAATATACACCACTGCCATATGTTTTGTCAAATATATTTTACATGTTGACAAAATAATATTACTATACCCACAAATTAGCCAGCGCTACTGAAGCCAGAATTCCCGCAAAGGTAGCAATCAGCGCTCCCTTTAACGTCCACCGCACCTTAGTAATACCAACCGCGCCAAAATAGACAGACAGGCAATAAAGCACAGCTTCTGTACAGCTTAAACTTATGGCCGCCATAACTCCCGCAAGAGATTCCGCTCCAAATTCTTTAAATAAATCCAGCAGCAGCCCCGTAGCCGCCGATGAAGAAAAAATTCTGATAATGAAAACCGGTATAACAGATAAGGGCAGGGCAAAATCGCCCATCATAATATATCCTTCATTTGTCAAATGGGACTTAAGCAAAATGCCGATTCCCTCCTCAATCGTATCAAAAATTCCACTGGCGCGAAACACTCCCGTACTTACCAAAAGAGCAACAAGAGTAGGAAGTATACGGACAACAATATCAAAACCTTCCTTTACTCCCTCCAAAAACACTTCATATACATTTACCTTGTTTATTACTCCCGTTGCAATCACATAAAAAATTATTGCAGGCAATATAAAATCAGATATTGCAACAACCATAAATCTCACCCCCGTTTCATTTTATGCGGCAATAAAACCGTTATTCACAATAGCATTTTTTATAACGCAAATTGCCTATAAAAACTTTAAAAACCGTTGACACAAACACTGTTTAATCTTATAATTATACTAGATTATTTTGTTTTCTATAAACTGCATTAAGAAATCGTTATAAGACATAAAATTGTAACTTAGAACCGTATTTATATACATGTAAGATGAGGATATCCTATGAAACGAAAAACGATTGGCATTATTGCCGCACAATTAGAAGAAAATACACAGCATAATTTTATCGAAGGCTTTTTAGAGACAGCATTTTCTTTAGATTATGATGTCCTTGTTTTTTCTATGCACCAAAAATATCAGGATACCCCTCTAAGAGAACAGGGAGATTTCAATATTTACCGTCTTGTTGATTATGCCAATTTGGACGCCATTGTACTTCTTTTAGATATTTTACAGGGCAAAGGCATGAAAGAGTCCATACAGAACCACCTGCATAATTTCTATAACGGTCCTGTTGTAGTTATAGATTCAGAAAGCAAGTATTTTCCTTCTATTATGATGGATCACCGTACTCCTGTAGCTCATTTAGTAGACCATCTGATTGAGCATCATGGCTTTAAGGACATTGTATTTCTCAATGGAATAAAAGAACATATTCACTCCAAGCAACGGCTTTTGGGATATATCGACAGTATGACCGCCCACGACCTTCCTGTTCTTGACAGAAACATATTTGAAGGCGATTACTGGTATACAAGCGGAGACTCTATGGTTGAATATCTGATTAACCAGCGAAACAAACTGCCGGAGGCGATTGTATGTGCAAATGATTGTATGGCAATTGGCGTTTGTGATTCTCTTACCAAAAACGGAATCCGCATTCCTGAAGATATTGCAGTAATAGGATATGATTCCTTTGAGGACGGTCGTTTAAGCCCCGTTCCAATTACCTCTGCTATTATTCCTGCAAAACAATGCGGAATATATTGCGCTAATTATATTGCCGCTTTTTTTAGAGGTGAAACCCTGCCTCCGTTTAAGGCAGATGCGGAGGAATTTATCGGAGGTACCTGCGGCTGTAATAATTATAGCACTAACATTTCGACGCCAGCCAGAAGAAAGCACTGGTCTACGGATATTTCCACAGTGGGCATTTATTCCATACATAACCATATTATGGCGGATTTATTATCACAGAATAATTTTCAGGACTTTTTCAGCATGGTATATCAATATATATATCAGATTCGTGATTTTGAATCGTTTGATATCTGCCTTAATAACAACTGGAATCAGCCTGAAGAAATTATGGCGTCTGCTGCTATCAGAAAAGGATACACTCCTACCATGCGCCATATTATACACTGCGGAAGAGATGAGGAAACCGGTAATACCCTCGATTTTGAAGCTACATTTCCATTAAAGCAACTGCTTCCTGAGCTTCAACAAGAACATGACACTCCGAGGGCTTATTTTTTTATGCCGTTATTTTTTGATGACAGAAGCTTTGGATATACTGCAATAAGCTATGGCAACAAGACAACAGTAATAGACGAATGTTACCGTCTGTGGACAAGAAGGGTAATGGAAGGAATTGAGACATTCCAGCGACAGGAGATGCTTAGGGCAACTCTTGCTAAAATGGAAGCCACCCAGATTCGTGACGGTCTGACCGGTTTATACAATTACCGCGGCTTCCTAAATCAGATTCAGGAGGCTATATCTTATTCTGAACAGGAAAATAAAGCTCTGCTTCTTGTCTCTGTTGATTTGAGCGCTTTAAGAGATATAAACGCCCGTTATGGCAGGGACGAAGGAAATCGGGCTATCTGTACGCTTTCGCAATGTATTCAGGAATCTACTGTACCCGGAGAAATCTGCGCGCGCATGGGTAACGACGATTTTATCGTAGGCTTCATTGTAGAGCCTGACAAGCTCAGCAGGGGAGATGAATTTATTAAAACCATGCTTGCTAACGTAGAGTTATTTAACAATGCGAACGACGATAATTCATTTACGATTTCTGCATGTTACGACAGCAGTCATGTTTTAATAAAGGAGCTTAAGTCCTTAGAGCAGATGATAAACGACGTTGTCAGCTCCAAGAACCGCAAAAAGATAGCGGAGCAGAAGCTTAAAGCAAAACAGGAGAATCTCTCCAAAGAAGATTTGGAACAGGATTCGCTTGTTGAGAGCATTTTAAACAATAACAGCTTCACATATCATTTTCAGCCTATTGTGGACGCCCACACTGGCGAGATTTATTCTTATGAAGCGCTGATGCGCGCCAATGTAGAACAGCGCGTTTCGCCTCTTGCTATTTTAGACAGCGCAAGGAGGTTGGAGCGGCTTTATGATGTGGAAAAGGCTACATTTTTTAATGTACTTCAATATATAGAAGATAACGAAAACAAATTCATAAATAAAAAAGTTTTTATAAACAGCATTCCGGGAACACAGCTTTCTAAGGAAGATGAATTTGCCCTTAACCAGCGGTTGTTCCATCAGGATGGCAGAGTTGTAATCGAGCTGACAGAGCAGGAGGAGCTTGACGACAACCAGCTTGATGATATAAAAGAACAATATGCGCAGTTAAAGATTGAAACTGCCCTTGACGATTACGGTTCAGGATATTCAAATATCAATAACCTGCTCCGCTATATGCCAAAATATGTTAAGATTGACAGAATGCTTATGACAGAGATTCAGGATAATCCGCAAAAACAGCATTTTGTAAAAGATATTATTGAGTTTGCGCATGATAACGATATTATGGCTTTAGCTGAGGGAATTGAAACCTCAGAGGAATTAAAAGAAGTTATACGTTTGGGCGCTGATTTAATACAGGGATATTATACCGCGCGCCCTCAGGCTGAACCGATACAATCCATCGACCACCAGATTCGCAATGAAATCGTACAACACAGCCAGAGCGTTCAAGGTAACGCTATTAAAAAACGCTATGTTATAGAACAGCCCGACTCTGTTTCCCTTGTGCAACTGGCATTAAAAAAATATACTGAGCTTCATGTAAAGAAAAGCGCAAGTTCAAACGAACCTATAAAATTGTTTGGCGCTACAGGCTTTGATTTTAACGCCAAGATTTGGTTTGAGGAGGGCTACAGAGGAGTATTGGTTTTGGACAATGCAAGCTTTTTAGGAGAAAAGGGCGTTCCCTGTATTGACCTTGCTGAAAATGTTTCATTAACCATTATATTAAAGGGAGATAACAGCTTATTGTCCGGCGGAATACGCGTGCCTGAAACCTCCTCTCTGACCTTTGAGGGAGACGGCAATCTGCTTATTGAAGTTGGCACAAGCAGACATTACGGTATTGGTAATACTTTGGAAAGCTATCATGGACCTCTTAACTTTAATCAAGATGGCGGCATTACCATTAGAACAAAAGGAATGAAAGGAATTGCAATCGGCTCCGGAAGGGGCGGAGAGATTGCTATACATAAAGGCTGGTACCGCATTGAATTGTGTGCGCAGGAATCAGTCGGAATAGGCTCGTTTGTCAGCCCTGCTAACATTTCAATTGAGCGGTGCGATTTGGAGGTTTTTGCCGCTGTAGGGCGCAGTTGCCTTATAGGCTCATTTAATCAGACTGCTATCATATCGATTGAAAACGGACTAATCAAGCTTTCTGCCAATGCAAGCTGCGACGACGTTATTGCTTTGGGAACTCTTGGAGGGCAGCAATGCAAGGTAAACTTACATAAATTAAATATATCGTTTGATATCCGTTCTGTGGCAGGATACGCCATTGGCAGCCACAAAGCAGACGATATGGAAATCTTAATAAATCAGGCAACAGTAAAGGTGGATTGCAACGGAAACCACACCTATGCGATGGGAAATGATAACAGTACTGCCAAGATTACCGCTATAAATTGTGATTTGGAAAGCAGCGTTAAAAATCATGATTTTGTAGATATCCGCACAGATGAACAACAGATACGGATTATAAACGGAAGTACCAATTTTATATTAAATAACAATAAAATTGAAAGAAATGTACTTAATGCCGGATTTTAACCTCTTAACATAGTACAGTGAATTTTTAATATTCGCTGTACTAATTTTTTTTACGCTTATATTCCGCTTTCTTATATTTTATTTTCCCATATATAACTGCAGCAAACGTAGATATAAGAGTACAAATAATAGCCGGAAGTATTATATCTGTGGGGTTTACCGCCCCATATTGGCTGCGGTAGGCAATAATATTAACCGGAATTAATTGAAGTGAGGATACATTTATCAATAAAAACATACACATTGAGTCTGTAGCGGCATTTGTACCTGCGGGCGCTGCTTTCTTCAATTCTTCCATTGCTTTCAAGCCTGTAGGAGTAGCTGCCCATCCCAGCCCCAAAACATTTGCCGCCATATTTTCCGCAATATAATACCTTGCTTTTTCTGTTTTTTCTCCCTTTAAATCAGGAAAAAGAAATCTAATCACCGGCCCCATAGCTTTTGCCAGTGATTTTGCAATGCCTGCTTCTTCCGCCACCTTCATAATTCCCGTCCACATTCCCACAACCCCCAGCATAATAATAGAAAGCTGCACTGCTTCCTTAGAGCTGTCCACAAACGCCAGAGATACTTCTTTTATATTTCCCAAAAAAACTGCCGCGCCAATCCCGATTAAAAGCATTCCCACAAAAATTTTATTTATCATAATTCGCCCTCCTTATTTATTCTATGCAAAAATTTACAAAACTTACCTATTTTACCTATTGACACCTTTTCCAAAATAGTTAATACTATATTTATTACATAATTGCAGGAATTTTTTTGAATCAGGGAGGTGTTCTATGAAATATGCAGTCGCTATCGATATTGGCGGAACAAACACAAGGGTTGCGCTTGTTGACACCAATAAAAACATTGTAAAACGTGATCAATTTCCAACAAATCCGACTGAACCTTCGGATACATTAGATAAGATTGCCCAGACAGTTTTAGATTACAGTGAAAATATCATAGGTGCGGGTATGTCCTGTCCCGGTCCTTTGGATTTGATTAATGGCAGGATTCTTACACCGCCAAACCTTAAAGGCGGCTGGAGAAACTTTAATGTTACAAAAGCCCTCGAAGACCTTATCCACATTCCGGTTACGCTGGACAATGACGCCAATCTTGCCGCTTTAGCAGAAGCTACCGTAGGAGAGGGCAGAGAATACCGCACTGTACAATTCTTAACCATCTCTACAGGAATTGGCGCCGGTCTGGTTGTAAATGGCAAAGTTCATATTGGTACTCATGGATTTGCCAATGAAGTTGCTAATTGTATTATGTGGCAGGATGGACCAAGTCATGGTTCTATTTTACCCGGAGGTATTGAGGCTATCTGCAGCGGAACTGCCATTACTGTAAGAGCACAGAATGCGGGGCTTTCTGTCAAACACGCCGGAGAAGTTAATGAGCTTGCCCTATCCGGCAACGACACTGCAAGACGCATTATGACTGAAGCTAAAACCTATCTTGCTAATTTTATTGCATTTATCTACGCATACATGGATCCGGACATTGTAATTCTGGGCGGCTCTGTGGCGCTTAAGATATCCGGCTTTGTTGAAGAGGTGGAAGGCTTAGTAAAAAATAAAGTATTTGATGTGTTAAAACCGCATATTAAGGTGCATAAATCTACGTTAAGCGAGGATTCAGGATTAATTGGAGCTGCTTGTTTGGCATTTTCAAAAGAAAATAATTAACAAGCCTTCCAAACAATTTTACAGATAATCAACACATACTAAGGGGTTTTTAAGTTTCTTACTTTGACATGAAGGAGGAATACACCATGGAAAAAAACACAGGAATTGTCAGAAAATTAGATGAGTTGGGAAGGGTTACTCTTCCTATCGAACTTAGAAGAAACCTTGGAATCAGTGAAAAGGATCCTATTGAGATTTTTATTGAGGGCAACAATATTATTTTAAGAAAATACGAGCCCTGCGATATTTTTACCGGCAGCTCAGAAGACCTTATCGACTATAAGGGCAAAAAGGTGTCTAGGGCTTCCATCAAAGAGCTGGCTAAGCTCGCCGGACTTTTAAACGACAAATAATAATTTAAGAGCTCACACATTAAAAATAGTCTGTCGGACGTACCTGACAGACTATTTTATTTTTATTATTATTTCTTTTTAATTGTAAATTTCATCTTGCTGACATTGCCCGCATTATCTGTAACTGAAATAGTATATTTGCCCTTTTTACGGAATTTCTTAGATTTGCATTTTTTAATCTTCTTGCCATTTACTTTAATCTTCTTAATGCCGCTTGAATCCTTAAACTTTACGGTAACTGGCTTTTTATATGTCTTTCCATATCTTACGCCTTTAATTACCGGAGCGGTTGCATCGACTGTAAAAGTAACGGTTGCAGTATTACCGGTTAAATCTGTTGCAACTATAGTGTATTTGCCGCTGCTGCTTATCGGGCCGATAATGCTTCCAAATTTCTTGCCATTTACAGTTACTTTATCAACGCATATATTATCCGATACTTTAATCATAGAGCTAACGCCTTTACGTCCGTATAACTTACCGTTTTTTACACCCTTAATCACCGGCGGTTCCGTATCTGAAGCAATCACGTTACCGCCCGCCTCCGCTATCAAGGTATGAGTATCGTTAATATCCTTTAATTCCCATGCCACAGTATTGCCGCTTATAACGCCATTACTGTAGGTTGGCGCAGTCGGAAATGTTATGGCAAAATCAATGCGGACTCCCAATTCCTGCATATTTTCATGGTAAACTGCGTCCGATAAAAGCGTATCATCCTCCTTTGTAAGCCTCTCATCTTCATCTCCTGCAAATACTCCCCTGAAAAAGGTCGGCGTCACAGTAGCCTCGCTCATCAACGCTTCATCAATATCCGTATCATATAAGTTGGGATTATTTGAGTCTTTCTTCATTGCCGCTCTGTAAGCGTTGACGTCTGACAAAAAACTTTGTAATTCTTCGCATGTCGCAAATGCAAAATCCCTGCTAAAGGTATAATAAGTATATTTGCCGATAGTCTTTTTGCCCTCTGCAAAATCCCCGCTTTTGATTGCGGATGCGTTTATTGCGGACGCCTGCTCCGAACTACACAATGAATTATAGAGATTCTCTTCATACATATATGTAACGCTTACTAAGCTGCTTCCATCTGCATTAATCTGCATCTTAACATCTTCTCCGTTGCAGCCGGTTAATGCAAAAACAAGCGCCAACACTAATACTATACTTACAAGTTTTTTCATATAAAATCCTCCTTAATACCCCTATAAATGTGACTTTACAGCCATATAACCAGTTACCTTGACAAACGTATAAATACCGCCCTAAGCCGCTTTGCCAAATATCTGTTCTTAGGATACCACACTTATCTATATTTAGCAATATTTTTTGCTGCTATACCCATCTTTATTCTTTACCAACAATTGAATTAAGGCAATACCTGCCATAAATTACTGCATGAATTGCGCTTATAACCAAACCTATACCAATTAATATCCATTGGACGTCCGTTGGCATCTTAAGCTTTCCATCTAAAATGCTTCTTACCGTAAATTCATTTATATAGAAGGAAAATGCTACCTCATATATAATAAACATAAGATTAATCAGTCGTCCGCTTATTCTCGTTTGTATATCAAAAACTTTAAACTGACGTTTTAATATGCCTGCGCGCCATACAAATAGAGTTATTAAAAATATATACAAGTTAATTCCCTGCGCCGCCGGATTACCAATATAAAATGGCGTTCCAGCTAATAATCTTATAACAATACACACTGTAAAAATAAAAATTGTAAAAAATAAAAACAAAATTACCTCTGCAAATATTCGTAAAAGCATGTAACGCTTCATGCTTTTGCCATTTAGCGGTACATAGAAAAACACCTTCGGTATCGCCAAAAAATTGACGGATTCATTAAGTACTAAAGACATAAACAGCCAGAACACGCCTGCATTTGCCAGACTGAAATAACTTGCTTTTTCTATGTTGTTGTCTACTCCATACAGTATAAATCCAGCCACACAAAAGAAGAACAGCAGCCATATTGTTTTCTTTCCCACTCCATAAAACATTTCCTGAAGTACACGTTTAACCATATTCCAATCTCCTTTAGCATTCTTGTCTCGCTTGCCAGTCTTTATCATTTAATTAAAGGGGGAATCTCCCACCCCTTCCCTCTCAGAAGGAGAAGTGGAAATGTCTTTCCATGATTTATCAGGCTTAGGTTTTATTTTAACATATTGCGGTGAATCTTCTTCAAGCTTCTCTTTAGTAAGGAAGCATTTATGTTGGGACTTTCGATACATTTCATTGTAGTACATAAGCTCTTTAAGCGTTGGAGGCCTGCTTTCAATCTTTAAAGGCAACGCTTCTGCCGGTTTACGAATCAACGCTTCACTGCTATGCGCAGTAATGCGTTTTCCCAGAAATTCTGATGAAAGCTGACCTTCTATGTAAGCAAGCTGCTTATTGCTGCCGATTAAAATACGGTACTCATCAAGCAATCTATTTTTGTCTTCATATAAAAGCTGGCGTCCCTTATCGAGCCATAAAATATAGTCCCCTATCCGCTCTAAATCTTCAATCCGGCGGGTAGCATATATAACGCTTCTATCTCCCTTTGCTATAAGCTCCTGCATTAAATCAAACGCCTGCTTTTTAATTTCCACATCTAAGTTATCTAAAGGTTCGTCAAATATATATACTTTTGCGTCGTAGGAGGCGGCAAACGCCATCTGAAACGCTGTCTGCTGCCTTTTAGAACACTTCTTAAGAGCAACATCTTTTGGCGCCTTGTACCTCTTAAGACGCTCATCAAATATCTCCTGTTTCCATGTATAATAGCATTCTCCATAAACCTTTGCATTCTCCATAGCTGTCATAACCATCGAAAACGGACACTCATTAAGTACATATGCCATGTTTTTCTTTGCTTCGCCGCCAAGCTGGCGCATACTGCAGCCCGCCACCAAAATATCCCCTCTTAATGATGTAGCTGTATTGCCTGACAGCTCGCCTTTTTTGCGCTTTTTCTTCTCCTCCCTGTCCAACGGGCAGCCGCCAAGAAGCAGCTGCATAAGCGTAGATTTTCCGGCTCCATTTTCCCCAATCACACCTAACAGACGCCCCGACTCCAATTCAAAATTCACATTAGTTAGAAGAAAATTCCGGCGTTTTTTTGTAACATTTATACATTTTAATACAGGCTCCATAATCTTCCTCCGTATGACAAACTCTTTAATCAAGCAGCGCCCTATACACTTCCCGCTTACCAATTCCTCTGTCCTTTGCCACCTGCTTCATAGCATTTTTTTTATCAAGCCCTTGCTTCATATAATATGCCATATGCTCATTTATACTCATTGCCTCCCACTGCTGCCGCTCCTCTTCTTTAAGCTCATCAAGGCTTTTGCCCTCTATTACCAGCACATATTCTCCTCTTGGCTCATGCTGCTCATAAAACTCACATGCTTCCTTAAATGTTGTAAGCATAACATTTTCATACCGTTTTGTAAGCTCTTTACAAACACTAAGTCTGCGCTCATCTCCAAGAACCTCTTTAAGCTCATTAAGCGTATTCCTCAAATGATGAGGCGCCTCATAAACAATTATAGTTCGGGTTTCATTTGTGAGCGCCCTCAAAACCTCGCTGCGCTCTCTTCTATCTGACGGTAAAAACGCTTCAAATGCAAAACGTCTTGTACTCCTTCCTGACATGGTAAGAGCTGTCACCGCTGCGCAAGCTCCCGGCAGCGATGTAATTTTAATTCCCGCCTCATGACACTGCCTTACAAGCTCCTCTCCCGGATCCGAAATTGCCGGCGTTCCTGCATCAGTAATTAAGGCAATATTTTTGCCTGCAAGCATTTCCCCCACAAGATACTTTGCTTTGTCTATCTTATTATACTCATGGTAGCTGGTCATTTTTGTTTTTATCTCAAAATGATTTAAAAGCTTTATACTGTTTCTGGTATCCTCCGCTGCAATTATATCAACTTCTTTTAAGGTGCGTACCACCCTGTAGGTTATATCCTCAAGATTCCCAATGGGGGTAGCGCATATATATAAACTTCCTTTTTCCATATTAAATCCCTTTTTCTACTATTCTTAATAAGACGCAAATCATTCGTTCTTCCCATATACATTAAGAACCTCCTCAGTATATATTCCCTTTTCTGTATAAATAATAAGCGGCGGTTCTACCTTCATTCGGGGCCTTCCTCCTCTGACGCCCTCTATCAGCACCATATTAGGCTCCTTATCCACATAAGGATGTACTAATCTCATTCCTTTCGGCTCAATACGATACTCCCTCATAACTGCAATTATCTCCGGCAAACGAAACGGTTTATGCACCATATAAAACCGACCGCCGGTAACAAGCAGTTTAGACGCTGCTGCCACAACATCTTCTAAGGTACATAGCACCTCATGTCTGGCAATCATTTTATGTTCAGATGCATTTGTAAGACCGTGCTGCCCAATCATGTAAGGCGGATTGGCTGTTATTACCTGAAAAGAAGCTGCTTCAAAAATGCCCGCAGCTTCCTTTACATCTCCCAAAACCATATTGACCTTATTCTCTATGCGGTTTAATGCAATGCTTCGCCTTGCCATATCCACATTATGCTCCTGAATCTCCAAGCCGGTAAAATGCAGTCCGTTTGTAATACCTGAAAGCAATATAGGTATAATACCATTTCCACTGCAAATATCTAATACCTTATCCCCATCCTTCACCTTTGCATAGTGCGACAAAAGCACCGCATCCACGCCAAAACAAAACCAATCCGGATCCTGTATCAAATAATACCCGTTGCACTGCAAATCATCCAGACGCTCACCGTAATGTACATAACTCTCCTTACCCATAGTTCTTCCTGCCAGTATACCAAACTCTAATCAAGCTTGGAATGCTTATCGTCATCCCTCTCTAAAGATTCAAGCTCTTTCATATCCACATCTTCTTCCTGAATGCGCTTATTCTTACCGCCTTTTCTGCGATGGGGAGTAAAACTCAAATCGTCTATATTGTATTCCACCGCTTCCTTTTCGTCTTCTTCATTTGTGATAATAACCTTAACCTTCTGGCGCAGCACACTGACACTCTGTACCTCGCCGATAAATCCATCAACAGTCTTTACTATATCTCCCACATTAGGCAGCTTGCTATTCAAATATTCATAAGTTTCCTGCTCGTTTTTAAGACAGCACATAAGCCTGCCGCAAACTCCGCTAATCTTAGAAGGATTGAGCGACAGATTCTGCTCCTTTGCCATCTTAATGGAAACGCTTGCAAATTCTGACAAATAGCTGTAACAGCATAGCGACCTGCCGCAAATACCGAGTCCCCCCAAAAGCTTCGCCTCATCCCTGACGCCAATCTGGCGAAGCTCAATGCGGGTTTTAAATTCATTTGCCAAATCTCTTACAAGCTCTCTGAAATCCACCCTACCATCCGCAGAAAAATAAAACAGCAGCTTATTATTGTCAAATGTATACTCCACATCAATAAGCTTCATATGAAGATTGTGCTTTTCAATCTTCTTAAGACAAATATCAAATGCGTCTTTACACCTCTCCTTGTTCCGCTGCTGATGTCGGTCGTCCTCCGGAGTTGCTACCCGAATAATCGGCTTTAGGGTTGCAACTATATCCTGCTCCCCAATCTGCCTTCTCTCCAATACAACCTGACCATACTCAACGCCGCGTATCGTCTCCACAATAACATGATCTCCGGAATGCACATCATAGTTCTCCGGATTAAAATAATATATCTTACCATTCGTCCTAAAACGAACACCAATTACCTCCACCATAAAAAAATTTCTCCTATCTATTTCATCCATTTAAGATGTTCTTTAATACGGAATAATAATAATTCTAAAATAGTATCTAAGCTGACATTTGCTTCTACTCTGGCCTTAGCAATATCAATTGCTCCCAAAATATCCTCGATTCCTTCATATGAAACCACCTGAGCCTGCTTATTCATAACACTGTACATATCTCGTATTATAACCTTGTTAGGGTTCCTTGTGACCTTAAGAACCAGCACATCACGAAACCACATAGTCATAATATCAAATAAATCATCTATATAAACCTTTTCCTTTGCCGCTTCCTTCACAGAGAAAATGATGTCAGGAATCTCCCACATGGAAATATTCTTTAGCATATCAAAGCACATTTGCTTAATCCGTACAAAATCCTCTGATTCTACACACCGACACGCCTTTCCAATATTGCCAAATGCATACTCTGTAGCAAAACGAAGAGTTTCCTCATCCAAATCATAATGCTGGTCTAAATAATCATAAACCTTACGGTTATCAACCGGTTTTACAGTAAGCTTTACACAGCGGCTTATAATAGTTGGCAAAAACTTACCTGCATTTGTCGTAAGCAGCATAATAATACCATATGCGGGAGGCTCCTCAATAGTCTTTAATATTGCATTCTGCGCCTCCTTAGTCATCAGCTCCGCATCCGGTATAATATAAATCTTGTACCTGCTGCTGTAAGGCTTAATTCCAATGTCGGAAACAAGCTGTGTTCTTACTTCATCCACTCCGATTACTGTAGGCTTTTCATGAGTTACCGTAATAATATCAGGATGGTTTGCATTGTCCGCCTGAATGCATGACTTGCATTTTCCACAAGACTCTGTCTTACCCTCCTCACACTGTAATAATTTTGCAAATGCATAAGCCAGTAGTTTCTTACCACAACCCGTCTCACCTTCATAAATATAAGAATGGCTTACCTTGTTCTGTTCAATTGCCCCTTTAAAATACTCCTTAATCTGCTCTTCTCCAATAATGTCGTCCAGCTTTAACATTTGCTTCACCTCCCGATATCAGGTTGAAATATCTAACAGCAATCCACGTATATCATCTACCCTCTGAAGGATTGCAATATTGTCCTTCTCATCCTTTAACAATTCTTCTGCCAGCTCGTCAAGGTTCTTATCCACCTGACGGATAATTCCATACACCCTGTGGCGCCCCCTTCTGTCAAGAAAATTCTCCCTTGAAAATTCATGCGAATTGCTCACTACCTCATTCATAAATTCCTTAATTGTAGAACGATACTTCCTCATATCCTTGATATCCATATGCTTGGCAATCTTCTCACCCTGCTCTGTAATATCCTTCATAAGGCTGCTAAGTTTATCCTTAAGCTCCGACTTCTCTATATTGCTGACCAAAGTAAACTTAAAACCGCTGTCCACATCACGATTCTTCGTAGCAGAGGCAGCCGCATGATTAATATTCTGCGTCTCTTTAACCTTAATATCCATATTGTCCCGCCCTTTCTATAAACAATGTATAACGCCTCATGACTGCCGAGTGTTTTTGACTTTATCTGTTTATGACTCGCTTGCAAGTCTTGACGCAAACCTTTAGTCTGCTTTTACAGACATCTTCTGATATGAACCTTTAGCGCATCCAATAACAAATCTCAATCATTTGGAGTTATTATTATAATTTATCGGATAAATTAATCATTGAGCCTACCTTTTTTCTGATAATTTCTCTGATTTCTTCAACAGACAGCATTGCATCCACACGAAAAATTCTCTCCTCATACTCCCTCGCCAGTCGGCGGTATCCCTCCGCCACCTTCTCATGAAATTCGACCGACTCTAATTCCATACGGTCTAACTCATGCTGTTCCTTCTTTCTCTTTATTCCTTCTGCTGCCGGCATATCCAAAAAAATTGTTATATCCGGCATAATACCTTGAAGCGCATATAAATTAACATTATATACCGTATCTATGCCTAAATCTCTGGCAATACCTTGATATACTGCAGAGCTGTCCACAAAGCGGTCGCATATTACAACCTTGCCGGCGTCTATAGCCGGCTTTATAACCTCGCCTACAAGCTGCGCCCTTGCCGCCGCATAAAGTAAAAGCTCAGCCATATCCTGCATGGCGCTGTTGCCTGTATCCAAAATTACGCTGCGAATCTGTTCACTTATGGCAGTGCCGCCCGGATCTCTGGTTTCCACAACAGAATATCCCTGCTTTTCAAAATACTCTTTCAAAAATGCAATCTGTGTAGACTTACCGCAGCCATCCGGTCCCTCTAACGTAATCAGCAATCCCTTCATTGGATATCCTCCAAATATATTATCTTCAAGACTCGCTTGTAAGTCTTAGCGCAAACCTTTAGTCTGCTTTTACAGACACTTTCTGAGCCTTATATGATTATAACACACCTTCTTAAAAATAACCATATATAATAAAGAATTGGAAATATACACCGACAAAATACATGAAGCAAAATTTTTCATAATCCATATACCTAAATCACTACTTTAATTTTGTTATCATTAACGCCAAGTACAGTAAGACCGTCTTCAACAGCCTTATTAATCTTCTCTATTATTTCTTTTGTAATAAACTCTCCCGGAGCAAGCAGCGGAATCCCCGGAGGATAACACATTACATAATCCCCGCTTATAAATGGCTGATACATTTGCGACAAAGGAATTGTTGAAGACTTTACATAATCATTTTCAAGCTGAAATAATATCTTATCGAGTGAAAGCTCTGCCGACGAACCTTCAAGCGCCTCTCTAATTGTCAACCCCGCCAGTGCTTCCTCGATATTTCCGCCTGACGTCGTATCTTTTTGTCTATATATGCCATCTTCCTCTAAAAGTCTTCTGTCAATATCAAACATTGCCTTGCGAAGCCTTTTAAGTCCGGACTCTGAACCGTCCTGTTCTATTATATCACATACGCTGGTCATAGCAATAACATACTCCCCTGCCGCCATTTCCAGCTCTAAACAATACTCATTTCTTAATATTGTACTTAGTTCTTTTCCATTAACTGTACATCCAACAGTAGTAAAAACCAGCTTTCCCCAGTCGTATCCGTATGCTCCGGTCTCCTCTTTGGTAAGCAAATGCAGCCGCACAAGCTTTTCATACTCTTTGCGCTCGTGTTCCATAATTCTTTGATAGTTTTCAAATATCCCGTCCCTACTCCATTTTTTACATAGGTTAAAGCATGTATTTATAGACGCCATTAATATATATGAAGGACTGCTGCTTTGATATAGAGAAACCCATCCCGCAAGCCTTTCCATTGAAAATCCGTTCCTAAAGCAAGCATCAGAAGTAACATGCAATACCGCTGTCTGGGTAAGAGCCGGCAAGGTTTTGTGAAGGCTTTGAATTACCAAATCTGCGCCTCTATAAATTGCACTTGCACACTCCTTTTGCGTATTTTCCCCTTCTTTTCTAAAATACGGCAAATGAGCTCCATGCGCTTCGTCCACAATTAACATCATTCCATATTCATGTGCCACCCTTGATATTAGACTAATATCTAATATCACCCCTTCATATGTAGGCGAAGTAACTACCACACATTTACTTTCAGGATACCTTGACAATACCCTTCTTACTTCTTCCTCTGTAAGGTTTCCGTAAATATCATAGGGAAACACTCTTTCAGGATACAGATAATGAACATTAAGTCCTAATAATTCTGCAGTACGGTAAACACTTTTATGACAATTTCTCCCAATAATAATCTCATCATTTAAACCGGCGCATGTACTGATTGCCGACATAATCCCGCACGTAGAACCATTTACTAAAGGAAATGTTTTAGCAGCGCCATAAAACTTCCTCATCTCCTCCGCCATCTGATAAAGAATCTCACCCTCCTCACATGCGTGAAGATTGTCAAATCCTTCAATCTCTGTAATATCTAAATGATAGGGTAATCCTTTTGCACCCATTATTTCCTTTCTCTTATGTCCCGGCATATGAAAAGGATAATTATTACTCTTATCATACTCTTCTAATTTTTTTAATAAATCCGGCATAGCTGTTTTTCTTCCCTTCCATATACAAACTATAAAACCTAATACTCGGCATTAAACTACATATACCATGTGCCTTATTATTTCTCTCCATTTTCAAGCTTTGCTGCCATTCTAATATAACTGACAATCAGCACCATATAAATAACGCAAATCATAAATATTGGCATTACTCCTGTATCAAAAAACATCATAGACATAAACGACACTATCCACAAAATCAGACAGACTGCATTTCCCCTCTTAAACGCATAAAAACCCGCCTTATAACACATTTGTATCTGGGCCTCATCCATGCTGTTCTCCCAGTCCTTATTGAAATTTTTATCAAAAATATTGCCCTTCTTTTCCGGATTCAGCTTTTTCTCAAGAGTCACAATTAAATTTTGAATAATCATAATAAAAGCCATTCCGGCAATAAACGTAATACTTGCAATTAAAGAAAGCTTTCTAAATTCGCCGATTTCAAGTTCTCCAAAAGTCGAAACATTAATTATTGCAGGATACAAAAAGAAATTACATATCATACAAATATTAGATAAAAGCAATGGGTAATTCAGTAATCTTTCTACATTATCGATAATACTTGAACTCTCGTCCTCTGCATCCCAATCCTTTGCAAGCCTATTGCACTTAAGATAAATAATCAGCGAAACGATAAATATTATAATATTAAAGGCGATAAAGAAAATGGGAAGCCATGTAATCAAATATGGCCTTAGTATTTCTACCGCAGATTCTATGTCAATTTTCCCCTCAGCTTTTTTCATAACCCTGCCTAATAAATATCCGGATATGTAGCAAATTGCCAGAATAATAAAAAATGTTGCCATGATTCTTAAATTGCTTTTTTTCTTTGTATTTTTATTGTTACTTTTCATCTTAATTCTCCTCATATTCAAATAAATCTTCTACACTTGTTTCACATACCTTGGCAAGTTTAAGCGCCAGCGTTACTGATGGGGAATAATCTCCTCTCTCAATCTGACTGATGGTTTGTCTTGATGTTCCAACCATTGCGCCCATCTGTTGCTGATTTACATTAAGCCTTGCCCTGTACTCCTTTAAATGATTATATAGCGGCATATCAAAACCTCCTTTTTTCCGCTTCAATATCATAAGCTCCACCTTTCTTTATCTACTCAAGACACAAGCGAGTGTTAGCGCAAACTTCATGTCTGCTTTCGCAGACGTCTTCTTATCCGAAGCTTTGGCGCATCCTTGCAGAGCGTTTATCAGATGGAAACCTTCTCTCATCTGACAAATTACAAAATTTTTATATGTTTCATGGTATATTGCTTCAAATTATTGACAACTGCATTTTGCAAAATGACAACTATATTTGTCAAATTTAATATATCATTGACATGTAAAGTTGTCAACACTTTTATTAAAAAAATTTTTAATATAGACTATTGTTAATTATTGAAAGCAAAAATAAAGCATATAGACTATTAATTTCTATATGCTTTATACCTACTTCGTGTTAAATTTTATAATCCCTTTATACCATTACTCTTTGTCGCATATGTCCATGACTTCTTCCTCTGTCATGTTATACTTTTTTGCAACCTTTGCAACTGCTTCTTCAAAGCTGTCGCCAAAATCTATACATATATCAATGGAATTCCTTACTCCTTCTGCAATGCCCTGAGATATACCCTGAGTTATTCCACGAGATATGCCTTCTGTAACTCCTTGTGCAAACTTTTCCTGCGCGATGCTCATTCCTAAACCTGTCATATTGTCCGCCTCCTTCCACAGCCTCTCATTATTTGAAAAATCTATGTATTCCTTTATCGTATCCATGAATTCTTCCTTATGAGGATACATAATTGTATGCAAAAACCTTAAAACATTATTCTTATCAGCGTCCTCAAGCTCCCTGTAATTCTCGTCGCCAAGCCTTATCACAACAAGAGTGAGCATGTCATAGTTCTCTTTGGCAGGACTGCAGTTCCCGTAGTTGGCTGTATTGCTCATCTCTATAAATGAAATGCTGAACCTTTCCTTTTCCGGTATGTCGTCCCTGCATATCCAGATTGAGTAGCATTTCTCAAGGCTTTTATAGTCCGTATCTGAAAGCGCAAGCGAAAGCTG